>JBIIYC010000296.1:0-5201 GCA_044347025.1 Bdellovibrionota bacterium | reverse complement strand
ATTGCCGACGAACCCATCACATACCACAACGTCAACCACGTCACGCGCAATGTCTCGCCCTTCGACGTAGCCGATGAAGTTGATCCCATCCAACTCAGAGAGCATCATCGCAGCGGAACGGATCACATCGTTCCCCTTCGCGAGCTCGGTACCGTTTGATAGCAACGCTACACGAGGCTTTTCACACCCGAGGGCCGCCACAGCGTAGTGGTGCCCCATTATCGCGAACTGGACGAGCTGAAATGCCTGACATCCTGTATTAGCGCCCGCATCAAGTAGCACTGTAGGAGTTCCCGACATCCCCTTCGGGATTAGGGATGCTATCGCAGGCCGCGCAATGCCGGGGAGCGTCCCGCCCACAAAAACCCCTGCCGCCATAATTGCACCCGTATTCCCCGGGCTAACAACGGCACTGGCTTCTCCAGCAGAAACGAGCTCGAATGCAACGCGTATTGAGGAATCCTGCTTACCACGAATGGCGAGACCAGGGGCTTCGTCCATCCCAACGACCTGGGATGCGTGTTTGATAGAGATGGGGAGTGAGGATGCGTCAGGGTATGCCCGAAGCAGCTGCTCAAGCGCCGCCTGGTCGCCAACGAGTGTCGAAGCTACGCCGAAGCGCCTCGCCGCCTCAACAGCGCCCTCCACCACAACCTTTGGGCCATGGTCACCCCCCATCGCGTCAACCGCAATGGGAAGCACTGGTTTAGCTGAGGACTCAGAGTTTTGGATCACGGGTGTATCTCAGGCGTCCGCTTAGGCGGCTGCCTTTGCTGAAACAACCTCTTTACCACGGTACGTCCCACAGCTTCCGCATGCACGGTGAGGAAGCACCGGCTCAGCGCACTTTGGGCACACGATAGAATGAGAAGGTGTGAGCGCGTGATGAGAACGTCTCATGTTACGCTTTGATCTCGATGTTCGTTTCTTTGGAACTGCCATAAATCACAACCGAATTTGAAAAATCCACTCGAAAAGAGCAACGTTTCTACCACGCTTTGCCCACAAAACTCAACCCTACCACTCCGCACTTCCGTGGGTAAGGGGGTGAGAAACGGGCACAGCCGGGTACTTACTCAAGAAGCTCCGAACGCACAGAAGGTAAGCCCCTAAAAAGCCTACGAAAATACCAACCTCCGTAACCCCGAATGGGATGTGGTTAGGCGAAATTTCAGGCATAATGAGGAGGTACCGATCGAGCCAAACACCTGTCATCAGGATGAAACAAACGATTGCGTACGTTACACGATTCTTCTTAACGTCACGGCTCAACAGCGAGACGAACGGAATAATAAAGCACATCGGGAATACGATCCACGCGAGCCCCTTCCACGGGAACTCACGAGTACGGAGGATTAACCACTGAGTCTCCTCAGGAAGGTTTCCATACCACTGCGTTAGGAACTGCGACCAGAACATGTAGCCCCAGAGCATGCAGAATCCGAGGTTCAACTTTCCAAGGTCCCAGAACTGCTGCGATGTAACGAGCTCACCAAGACTCTTGTGCCTCTTTGAGAAGTACATCGACATCAAGGCCAAACATGCCCAGCCGATGTAGATTTGGCTAACGAAGATGAACGCACCGAATAGGTTCGATGTCCACATCGGGTTCTGCCCCATGATCATCTCGAACGAGAAGAGAGAGACAACCACTGCGTAGCACAAAACGATTACAGGAGCGCTGACCGACATCTTACGCTGAATCGGCAACACCTCCCGCTCGGCCCCCTTCCACCCTTTCAGCAGGTACCTGTGGATTGGCAAGGACCATTTTGATTTGTCCTGTGCGCGCTCACGAGCCAATCCAATGTCTCCACGCAACGACATACCGATAAACCGTGCCATCAAGAGGTAGAGAACAAAGAAGAGAACCGCGAAGCGAAAGTACACGAACCCTGGCTGCATCCACCACTCACGACCCGGCATTGGCGCTCGTCCCCAGTAGAATATGTACTCTCGACCGAAATAGGTCATGAGGAAGGCGACAAATGCAACGGGAAGGTATGCAACATTCGCCTCAGCTAATCGCCGTATCGGGGAGCCCCACGTTGCGCGAACGATCTGCATAATAACGGTGGTCATCACACCACCGAGAGCGAGCCCCTGGAAATAGACCGCGTTCACATAGAAAGCACCCCACGTGTGCGCCGCATCACCCGAGAGCAATCCAAACGAGAATACAAAGATCCCCACGAACACCATGCACCACAACTTGGCGTACGTTGAGCTTTTGAACGAGATAGGTCCGGCATCGACAACATTCTCGATGTTCACTGGAACCAAATGTACGTGTGACATCTTACTTTTCCTTACTAATTAATACCTTGCTGACTGCGAACGTAATTCACGATATCCCAATGCTCTGTTGGCGATAGCTTCCAGCCGTGACCAGGCATAAGCCGGATACCGAAGTGAATCGTGGCGTAAATACTGCCGTCTGTTCGTGTCTTGTACATATCAGCTGTGAGGTCCGGCGGTGTCTGGAGAGCCTTAGCCCCTACCGCACCCGGCACGTACGGCTTTTGGCTGATGTCCCCGTGACAGGGAAGGCAGTTCACTGCAAACAGACGCTTACCGTTCGCCGTAGAGCGAGCGTCTCCCTTCAACGGGTTCGTAAGCTTCTCCGCGTCGTCCCGGGTCGCAACGTAGTACTCCGACTGACCGACGGCAACCGAGCCCGGGGCCTTCTGCCTCATAATCACGCCTGTACGCTTCTGTACGTCTACCATGTCATCGTTGAACGGCAACGCAGCAGCCTCGCGAGCCACCGACACACCGAGAATCGATGCGAGAACCAAAAACTTAATTCCTACACTCCGAGCCACTCTCATGAGCACCTCTCCCCTACCTTTATAGACTATCCCTTACGTCAACCTCGTCGGCACCTGAATCGAGCATGCGACGCTTCACGTCATCAACTTGAGAACCGGAGCACGCAACAACTACACCGAACTTATCGTTTGAAAATCGAGGATCATATCCAGCCGCACGCACCACCGATGGGAGCCTGCAGAGAATGAGGATCGCCAACATCGTGCACAAACCTCCGAAGAGAATCGTCCACTCGTATCCAGGCACGAAGAATGCTGGAATCGAGACCACATTCTTAGCTGAGGTTCGCATCGGCCAATCCAAGGAACAGAGGATCGCGAGCGCGAATCCCGCCGTGCATCCCGTGATCGCACCCACCAACGAGAAGGTTCTCACTGGACTCTTTTGCGGGTATGTAACCTCCTCGATCTCGTGGCGAGGAACGGGCGAGTACATCCGATAATCCATGTTCGCCGACTTAACCTTCTTAACCGCCTCAAGGGCGTCATCCATGTAGGTGAATACCCCTACTACTGCCCTGCTTGATGACTCAACCATGTCTCGTTACCCCCTCTTAGTGATTATGTCCGGCGTTAGCGACTGCAGAGTGCCCATGCCCGTGATCTGCTCTCCTCATTGGAGGAGGTAGGATCTCCTTAATCTCGGTGATTGCAACCGATGGGAAGTACTTGATGAACAGTGTCATCCACATACCGAACCATCCAAAGGCACCAACGGTGATACCAACTTCCACCCATGAGAAATTGTATCCACCCCACGCTGCTGGGATGAACTCACGAGTGAGCGATTGGAAGATGATGTTGAAGCGCTCCAACCACATTCCGATATTGATGAATATCGAGAGTACGAACAGAAACGGGATGTTCGTACGGAGCGACTTAATCCAGAGCAATTGGGGGAAGATACAGTTACAGAACGTCATGCCCCAAAATGCAACCCAGAACTCACCAAATGGCCGGAACCAGAACTGGAACCGCTCGTATGGGTTATTGCTGAACCATGCCGCGTAGAACTCTGTCGCGTACGAATACGTCACCACACCCGATGTCATGAGGATCAATTTACTCATCGCATCGAAGTGGAACGGCGTAATAAGACGCTCAAGTCCAAAGGCTTTGCGAAGCGGAATCGCGAGTGTGATTACCATCGCCACACCCGAGAAGATCGCGCCTGCTACGAAGTACGGTGGGAATATCGTCGCATGCCATCCAGGCACGATACTCATGGCGAAGTCCCACGATACCACTGAGTGTACGGATACCACGAGCGGCGTCGCGAACGCTGCGAAGATCAAATACGCAGCTTGGTAGTGCTTCCACTGGATATGGTTACCTCTCCACCCCAGGCACGTTACGCCGTACAGAGCCTTCCGGAACTTCGTGGTTGCACGGTCACGCGCTGCAGCGATGTCAGGAATGAGACCTACAAAGAAGAACGTCGCTGAAATAGTGAAGTAGGTCGATACAGCAAACACGTCCCACAACAGTGGCGACCGGAACTGTGGCCAGAGTGCTCGTTGATTTGGATACGGCATCAACCAGAGGGCGTACCAAGGACGACCAAGGTGGATGATCGGGAAGAGTCCCGCCGTCATAACCGCGAACACCGTCATAGCCTCAGCAAGCCGGTAGATCGGCTGTCGGAATGCAGCCCGGAACAGGTACAGAACCGCCGAAATAAGCGTGCCGGAGTGAGCGATACCTACCCAGAATACGAAGTTGGTGATGTATGTACCCCATCCAATTGGGTGACTCTTACCCGACTCACCGAAGCCGCTCCACATCTGGTAAAACCAGCAGGCCGCTCCAATAGTGAGGAAGAAAATGCAGGTGAAGAGAAGCAAGAACCAACCAGTCCCCGGCGGTTCCAGCATCTTCAAAACCGTATCGTTGACCTCAGCATAGGTTACTGGGGCCTCTTTGTTTGTATCATGCTGCTGATGATTGTGTTCCATAGTGCAGGTCTCTAATACTTAAGCCTTGTAGCGAATATCACTCAGGTAACTGACGGACGGTTGGGTGTTAAGATGGTGATCGAGCACCTTGTATGCTCGATCACTCTTCGCAGCCAACGACACCTTGCTGTGAGGATCCTTGAGGTTACCAAACGTAAGCGCCTGAGTTGGACAGGTCTGTACGCAGGCCGGAGTGATGTCACCGTCCTCGACCAAGCGACCAAGGTCCTTAGCGACATCCTTCGCCTCAGCAATTCGCTGAACGCAGAACGTACATTTCTCCATCACGCCCACGGTTCTCTTAGTTACATCCGGATTTACCTGCCAATCGAGCAACTCAGGCCACTCATACTGGAACCAGTTAAACCGACGAACCTTGTAAGAGCAGTTGTTCGAGCAGTAGCGAGTACCTACG
>JBIIYC010000046.1:0-16837 GCA_044347025.1 Bdellovibrionota bacterium | reverse complement strand
ACGTGTACGTAATCTTGCCGGGGTGTTTACCGCTCTTGTCACGCCGTTTTCTCAGGACGGAGCGCATGTAGACTACGAATCAATGGAGCGCTTGCTTGAGACGCAACGGAAGGCGGGCGTCAGTGGTGTCGTGGTGTGTGGGTCTACCGGGGAAGCGGCAACCCTTACCGATCACGAATACGTGGAGGTGGTCAGTTTTGTTCGCACGAAAACGAAAGGAAGTCTTCCGTGCATTGCGGGCATCTCGGTCAGTGCCACCGCTCGTGCAGTCGAAATGGCACGGAATATCGAGGAACTCGGATGTGACGGCGTGCTCATAGCTCCACCGCCGTACAACAAGCCGACTCAGACAGGCATCGTAGAGCACTTCCGTGCGATTTCGCGCGCTACAGCATTGCCGCTCATTGCGTACAACATCCCGGGTCGAAGTGGAGTTCCGATTGCACCGACAACCTTAGGAACGCTGAGCAGAGAGGGACTTATTGTCGGAATCAAGGAGTCTTCCGGCTCCATTGATTCTTTGGCCGATACAATGAATCTCGTGGACCCGTCGTGTCAGGTCGTTTCTGGTGACGATTCATTGACGTTAGCAGTTATGGCGTATGGTGGGGTCGGCACTATCTCAGCGGCGGCGAACGTCTTGCCGCACGAGATCGTACGGCAGGTGGATGCGTGGAACAGTGGACGGGCAGAGGAGTCTCGAGCGGTGCAGCTCGCTATCCTTCCAAAGTTGCGGGCTCTCTTCATCGAGTCCAATCCAATTCCGGCGAAAGCAGTGCTTGCACATATGGGGATCCTTGCACATCCAACGACACGGCTGCCGCTGACACCGTTGTTGCCTGCTCATGCTGAAACAGTTCTGCGAGAGTTCGGCCTATGATGAAGATCGGTGTCGTTGGTGCTACCGGGCGCACAGGGCGGCATGTTGTTGAGGCCGTGCGAGAGTGTCCCAAGTGTGTCTTGCATGCGGCGATCGTGTCGTCGCAGTCCTCGGCGCTTGGTCGAGTTGTTGAGGGTACCTCGATCTCCTTCTCAGACTCGTTAGTATCGCTTGCTGGGTGCGATGTTGTCATCGAGTTCACTAACCCGGAGACCTCGGTCGGAGTTGTTGCTGCGTGTGCTGCCGCACAGGTTCCCGTTTTGGTTGCAACGACGGGACACTCCCAGGCGCAGCTTGCTGCCATTCAGGGATTCGGCGAGAAGATCGCGGTTGGGGTGACTCCCAACACATCAGTCGGTGCGGCGGCGCTCTCTGTCCTCGCCGCCAGGGCCAAGGAATTGCTGGGCACGGAGTTCGATATTGAGGTAATGGAGATTCATCATAAGATGAAAAAGGACGCTCCCTCGGGAACTGCTCGGTCTGTCATCTCGGCGATGGAGGGGGAATCCCCAGTGGTCTTCGGCCGAGAGGGGCTGCGAACGGATGGGGAGATAGGGGTAGTGTCGCTCCGCGGCGGAGATGTTGCGGGGGATCATACAGTGTACTTTTTGGGTCACGGGGAGCGTATTGAGCTTTCGCACAAGGTCTCTACCCGAGAAGTGTTTGGCCGAGGCGCAGTCTCAATGGCTCAAAGGCTGTCAAAAAAGGCTCCTGGTGTGTATTCACCGCGAGACCTTTTGGGGTGAGTCTATTTGTGGCCTGCTATCGATCAGGTCGCTTCGCGAACTTTTAACCCCCTGAAAATAGTGCGTTGCGTTTTGGTATCCCCCCTGATATAAGCCGAAAATAGAGTTATAGAACAGCATTGTGCGTCTACTCGCCCCGACCACCATCGCGCAATAAAAACACCAGTTGCGTGACATAGGGCTGCTGGCTAAGGTCTACATCGAAGCCGATGGTTCTGAAAAGGTGGTTGGATAGCCGTAACGGGCAGAGACGACATGAGCCAAGTTAAGTTTCAGGGGCCGACGGAGGTAGTTCGCCTTCGGTTCGTAAGTTCAAAAGTAATTACCAAGCAAGGGACGTCACCGTATGAAGCGCGAGAAATCTAATTACATGATCCAATCAGTCTCTCATGCTCTCGATGTAATCGAGGAGTTGTGTAAGGCGAATGGAGAGGTTGGCGTTACGGAATTGTCCAAGCGCTTAAAGCTCCACAAAAATAACGTGTTCCGCCTCTTGGCAACCCTTGAGCTTCGCGGATACGTCGATCAGAACAAGGAGACGGAGGATTACCGTCTCGGTGTGAAGGCTCTCCAGATGGGGCAGTCGTACCTCTCGCAGAGCACCCTTGTCGGTCGTGGCACTCCTATCTTGAAGGCCCTCTCTGAGGCGATCGGGGAGACGGTGAGCCTCGTTACCCTGCAGGGTGGCAACGTTCAGTTCCCAATCAGCATCGAGTCGAAGCGTCCGGTGAAGGTTGCTCCGCGTATCGCGGTGTCCTACCCAGCTAAGTTGAACGCAGCGGGTCGACTCCTGACGGCGCAGCTTCCTGATGCGACATTGGCTGAGGTGTTGGCTTCGAACACAGCTCAAGATGCCGCGATTAAGACGCAGCTTCAGGAGCTTCGCACTTCGGGTCAGATCATTGACCGAGGCGCAATTGAGGCAGATGTAATCTCAATCGCTCGTGTCATCCGTGCAAATAACAACGAGGTTGTTGGGGCAATAGAGGTTCTTGCTCCTCAGTATCGGGCGAAGATCGACGCGCTGTTGCCGAAGATCGAGGAAGCTGCAACGCAGCTTTCGACCGCGCTTGGCGCAACAAAGACCGGGCTGGTTTCAGCTGTCGAGAAGGAGGTAATCCCTTCTCAGCCAACACAAACACAGCCACAAATTCCAACTGCGCAGACTCCGACGGCAGGTGTTGGGGCTCCACTCGCGGCTCGTACTACTAAGTAGTCGCGTCGAGTGTAGGTCGATTGAGAGCCCCCTCGAGGGGCTCTTTTTGTTTTTAGGTTATTTTGAGGAATTTCTTATGATCCCGCTCGCTGGACTCTCTCCTGAGCAAGATTCTCTTCGAGAGATTGCATATCGGTTCGCCGCTGAAAAGATTCGTCCCGCTGCTCCAGCGTTGGATGAGCGTGCGGAGTTTCCCGCTGCGCTTATCAAGGAGGGGCACGGCCTCGGCCTTATCAACGTAACGTTACCGGTGGAGTTGGGCGGCTCTGGTCTCTCCATCTTCGATGCCTGCCTCGTGATCGAGGAGATCGCGTGGGGATGTTCGGGCTTTGCCACCTCGATGGTTGCGAATGATTTGGCCCTGACTCCGATTCGAATTGGAGCGACGGAGGAGCAGAAGAGGCGTTTTATCGAGCCGATCGCATCTTCGGGGCAATTTGCTTCCTTTTGTCTCACTGAGCCGGGAGCTGGTTCGGATGCAGCAGGGCTTCAGACCACGGTGGAGGACGGGGGAGATTGCTGGATTATCAACGGCTCTAAGCAGTGGATCACCAATGCGGGGCACGCAGCTCAGTTTACCGTGTTCGCATCGATCGATAGAACCAAGAAGCACAAAGGTATCTGTTGTTTGGTTGTTCCTCGTGCAACGCCTGGGATCTCAGTCGGACATCATGAGAACAAGATGGGGCAGCGGTGTTCGGATACCTGTCGCGTAACGTTTGATAATGTGCGTGTGCCGAAGGACCACATGATAGGTGAGCCTGGTGAGGGTTTTGCGATCGCCATGAAGACTCTCGACGCGAGTCGCCCGATGACTGCAGCGATTGCAGTTGGAATCGGGCGTGCAGCGCTGGAGCATGCGCTCGCGTATTCAAAAGAACGAAAGCAGTTCGGTGCCGCAATCAGTACCTTCCAAGGCATTCAGTTTATGCTAGCGGACATGGCTACCGGTGTTGATGCTGCCCGTCTGTTGACGTGGCGCTCGGCGTGGTTGCTTGACCAAGGGAAACCTGCGTCGGTCGAGTCAAGCATGGCCAAGCGCGTTTCGGCGGATACGGCCATGAGCGTAGCGACCGATGCGGTACAGATATTCGGTGGCTATGGGTACACAAAGGAGTACCCAGTTGAGAAGTTGATGCGGGATGCGAAGCTACTCCAGATCTATGAAGGGACCAGTCAGATTCAGCGCGTTGTGATTGCGCGAGAGTTGTTGAGGAGGTAGCGGGTCGCGGTCTCGAATCCAGTTTTGTCGCCGACACGTATGCGTGCCATGGATTTTGGCCCGAAGCACGGCAATCAGGGTCACAGGGAGGGCCGGCAATATGCCGGCCGTTGGTAACACGAGCGAATTTAGCTTTCGGCCGACGGGCATATCGATGTAACCCCGCTAGTTGATTCGCCTTGCCTGTGCCAAACCTCTGGGTTTACTCCCGAGCGGTAATTAGGCACTATATCCGCGATATTTTTAGCGATTTGGTACCCGTATGACACACGATAGTAGCTTCCGGAAGGTCGAGGCGCGACCCCATTTTCCAACCCTTGAGAAGGGTGTGGTTGACCGTTGGAAGCGCGAAAAGACGTTCGAACGTTCGATTGAAGAGAATCGCTCCAAGCCGGAATTTATTTTCTACGACGGACCTCCATTCGCGACCGGTAGCCCACACCACGGAACTATATTTATCTCGGCCATTAAGGATCTCGTTGGTCGGTACAAGACGATGCGTGGATACCATGTACCTCGTACCTGGGGGTGGGATTGCCATGGGCTTCCGATTGAAACGATTGCAGAGAAGAATCTCGGCCTCAAAGATAAAAGCGAGATTGAAACCACGGTAGGTGTGGCGGCGTTTAACGCTGAATGTCGTCGCATCGTTTCGGATTACGACGCTAACTGGCGGACGTACATCGATCGCATCGGTCGTTGGGTCGATATGGAGAAGCCGTATCGAACTCTTGATCGCTCATTCATGGAGTCGGTTATCTGGGCGTTCGGTGAGTCACATCGTAAAGGTCTTATCTATAAGGACTATCGCGTCGCTCCCTACTGCTACCGCTGTGAGACGCCGCTGTCCCTCTCCGAGATACGAGTAGATGATAGCACCCGTCCGAAGCAGGATAGGGCAATCACGGTGCAATTTTCGCTGATCGGAATGGATGGTGTATCCGCCTTGGCATGGACGACCACGCCGTGGACACTGCCGTCTAACCTGGCGCTCGCGGTTGGCAAAGATGTTGAGTACGTCGTTGTAGACTCGCAGGTAGGACGGGTCCTCCTCGCGCAGAAGGCGCTCAAGCGCTACGAGCGAGAGTTAGGAAAGGACCCCGTTGTTGTTGAATCCTTCACCGGCGAGGAGTTGGTGAATAAGCGGCTTCGCTATCAGCCAATGTTCCCGTACTTCGCCGAAGCCCAGGCCTTCGCGGTCATTACAGCGGATTTTGTTTCGACTGAAGATGGAACTGGTATCGTCCACATGGCACCAGCTTTCGGAGAGGACGATTACTGGGCGTGCCGTAAGTTCGGTATCGAGGTTCGAAATCCCGTAAACTCGGCCGGATGCTTTACCGATGAAGTGACCGAATTCGCCGGACAAAACGTGCACGAGGCGAATCCGGCGATCATTAAGATGCTTAAGGAGCGGAATGTAGTTGTTCGTGACGAGACGATTGAGCACAACTACCCGCACTGTTGGCGGTGCCGCAATCCGCTGATCTATCGCGCGTTAGATGCATGGTATTTCAAAGTCGAGTCGATACGAGAGCAACTTATCCAAGCGAATGAGCAGATCTCCTGGTATCCCGATACCGTGAAACACGGCCGATTCGGCAACTGGCTGGAGAATGCTCGCGACTGGAACATCTCTCGAAATCGATATTGGGCGACTCCGATTCCGGTGTGGGAGTGTGGTGAGTGTGGCGCTCAAAAGGTCTACTCATCAGTAGCAGATATTGAAAAAGACGGAGATACGCAGCTTCCCGATATTCACAAAGAGTTCCTCGATGCGGTCAAGATCCCGTGTTCATGTGGCAGCTCAATGACGCGTGTGCCTGAGGTGCTAGACTGCTGGTTTGAGTCTGGTTCGATGCCGTATGGACAGTTCCATTACCCATTCGAGAACGCTGAACACTTCCGCTCGCACTTTCCAGCTGATTTTATCGTGGAATATGTTGGGCAGATTCGGTGCTGGTTCTACTATCTACACGTGCTTTCGACGGCGATCTTTGACAAGCCGGCGTTCAAGCACTGCATGGTGCACGGAACGCTCTTGGCGGCTGATGGCAAGAAGATGTCGAAGAGCCTCAAGAACTACACAGATCCGTTGCTGCTAATGGATAAGCACGGAGCAGATGCGCTCCGAGCGTACCTGTTTGCATCCCCAGCAGTGGGAATTGAGGATCTGGCGTTTCGTGATGACGGTATCGACACTATGGTGAAGTCGATCCTCCTTCCGATCTGGAATGCGCTCTCGTTCTTCACCTCGTATACCGAGGTCGATCAGATCGGAGTTAGAGATATACCTCTCAAGGAGCAGGAGTTAGGAGAGCTTGATCGCTTTATTCTCTCGGAGCTTGAGCTCTTGACTCGCACCGTAACGGAGTCCTTGGATGGATATCGAGTCAGCGATGCGATGCGGGCGTTCTCGCCGTTCTTCGATACGTTGAACAACTGGTACATCCGTCGGAGTCGGGAGCGAGTATGGTCCGATGATCCTCGCTCCAAGGAGAAGCTCGCATTCTACGCGACCCTCTACGATGTATTGGCGAAGTGTTCACAGCTTATTGCACCGCTCTGTCCCTTTATCGCTGAGTTGGTTTGGGAGCGACTTGGCAACGCAGAAAGTGTGCATCTGAGCGCATGGCCAGAGGTCCGATCAGAATTGATCGACACGAAGTTGTCCACGCATGTCAACCTTGTGCGAGGTATGGTCTCAGCGGGACTCTCCGTTCGCTCTCGGGAGAAGCTGCGTGTGCGATTGCCACTCGCATCAGCCAAGGTTGCGGTGAAAGAGGGGCTCTCGAAAGAGCTTGAGGCATACATTCCTGTTCTCTGCGGCGAGCTCAACGTAAAGGCGATTGAATTTCTCGCGGATGCTTCATCGATTGCAACGCTGAGTGCTAAGGTAAACGCCCGTGTGCTCGGTCCTCGCTTAGGTGCTCGCGTCCAAGAGGTAATCCAAAAGGTACGAAATGGGGAGTTCGAGGTTCTCGGCGAGAATACGATTAGGGTAGGGGACATCACCCTTACTCCGGGCGAGGTTGAGGTGGGCTTCACAGGAAAGCCGGGTCTCGCGGTGGAATCCGGGCCGGGCTTTGTTGTTGCGCTTGATACAGCAGTCACTCCAGAGCTTGCGCTGGAAGGACAGGCGCGTGACCTCGTTCGCGAGATTCAGGATATGCGCAAGGAGGCAGACCTCCACATCGCAGATCGGATTCGTCTTGCGATCGTTGGGGCTCCGGAGCTGCTTGCCGCGCACGGAGAATACGTGAAGTCCGAGACCCTGTGTCTGGAACTTGCGACGAGCGTTGAGAAACCCCTCCTCGAGCGCACGGTGACGATCGATGGTGGTTCGATATCGGTCGCATTGGTTCGAGCGTAGAGGAATTAACGGAGAAGCCGCGCGATAGGTAGGGAAGGCACACAGCCCCAGCCACGCGCGGCATCATGTGGGAAGAATCCGTCTGCTACGAACTACATGCGCGGTGATAGCGCGAGAAGTCGCTCATAGATTGGGCGTGAACCGGATCGCTCGGACACGATATATGCAACAAGAGCGGCAGCCATAAGCGGAAGCAGCAGTTGGAATCCGTTCGTCATCTCTGCGAGTAGTACGACGGCGGTGAAAGGCGCTCGTACCGATGCGGCGAAGAAAGCCGTCATTCCGATCAAAGCCGATACGGAATCGGTCGGCGCTCCCAAGCTTGTGAGCGACAGTAGCTTACCGATAGCGACTCCTATGAATGCGCCTTGAACTAGCATCGGCGCGAAGATTCCTCCTGGCACTCCGGTGGCGTAGCACAGAGAGGTAATCACGAGCTTCAAACCAAAGAGCGCAAGGAGGAGGCTTACCGAAGCTGATCCTCCGGATGTCGTTCCGATGAACGTATTAAACACACCTTGCTCATCGAGGGTGATGGTTGGGATATAGTGGATAGAGAGTGCAACGACACACCCAATCGCTACGCCCCGAAGCCAGGATGGAATCCGTGATGGAAGCCTCGTCACTGCGACGATCAGGGTGCTATTAAATAGAAGCCCTCCGAGGGTAGCGGCGCCGGTAATGGCAACGAGGGCCGGGACCATCTCAAGGGTAGGAGGGGTTAGTTCGGTGGCTGTCATGATCGGTGCAGAGCCGAGGCAGAGCCGTACCACAGTATCGGCGAGAACTGTTGTGAGTAGCGCCATGCCGAGTGTTACCGAGTGCACCTCGCGTCGCAGCTCTTCGATAATAAAGAGGAAGCCAGCAAGGGGGGCATTAAATGCAGCAGCAAGTCCCGCTCCAGCGCCGCACGCGATTACGTGATCCCGAAGGTGAGAGGGAAGTTTACTTCTTTTAGTAACCTCCTCAGCTATCGCGGCTCCCATATGAATCGTTGGGCCTTCACGGCCGAGGGAGAACTTACTTCCTATGGCAAGCGCACCGCCGATGAACTTTATCAGCAGCACCCTTAATCCCCATAGCGGACGCTGATGGGCGAGCACTGCTTTAACGTGTGGGATACCACTTCCCCCCGCCTCGGCGGCATACCGCTGGGTGAGGAAGCCAGCGAGTCCACCACAGCTCGCGCAAAAGACGATCTCTACCCACAGGGCTTCATCGGCTACCGCTACAAGGTACGAGCCACTCTGTGTAATCAGTGTAATCGCATACTGGAATGCAGTGGCAACGAGACCGATGAGGGGGCCCACTGCACAGGCGATAGCGAGGTGACGTCCGTGAATGGTGCGAAGCTCGCACGAAGTGGTGTTGGAATCGGTGGAGGGTACGCTCATGTGCGATGAGGCTAGCGGGTGTTGCAAGGTCGGTAAAGGACCGAATTTAGTGGGATTCGGTCCGACACCTGATGAGGAACACAGGTGTAGTCCCGGCGAAAAGACCCCCCCAAATCAGGGCTTTAAGTGGATTACGCTAGGCCTGCTGATCGAATGTGTTGTGAATAGACCCGTTGTGGCGAGATTTATCGCTGGAGGACTTTACTAGTGCTGGGACCCTGGTACCTTGGATTCTCGGAACCCGGTCGATTCCCCCAGATTTCAGTCCCGAGGGCCGAGTTCACTAGTAGCATGTCGGTGCGCAGAGGATATCGCGTACCGGAAGAAAGGTGTGTTCATGGAAATGTACTCGAAAGCGTCCAAGAAGTGGTCCCGTAGATCTCGTGCTGTGCGTACGCTCGTATGTTTGGTGCTCGTCGGTCTTGTAAGTTTCGCATCCGCGCAGAATGCATCCGCCGCTACGTGCGCGCACACGTGCAATTACAGGATCAGCAAGGATGGATACACCTACTCGGTGAAGGGGACCGCGTACTACAGTTGTGGATTTAATTGGCCAAGTAACGGATGCTCGATCGTGCAGAGCCAGATAGTGCCGCGAATAAGTCCAACACGGTTGAGTGGCTCATGGGCACTTACGTGCGGGAATATTCACTCCTACCAGGCGACTATTCTTGAGGTTCCAACGCCAACGCCAACGAACACTCCGACTCGCACACCGACGGCTACGGCAACACCGACGACCACATCGACACCAACAGCGACTCGGACGCCGACGTTAACAGCAACGCCAACACCAACGTGTACTGCAACGCCGACAGCGACGCCGACCCCGACCCCAACGCTAATTCCGCTCACGCCGATCGCGGAATGTGTAGATGTGCAAACAGATGGTTCGCTGTTAGCGCACTTCGGGTATCAAAATGACAACTCAGCTTCGATCCAGATTCCGGTCGGAGCCAAGAATCAGCTCACTCCAGGCAATCAGGACGTGGGACAGCCAAACGAGTTCTTCCCGGGCCGGGTTGTGGATGTATTCACCGTTGCATTTCCCTCAACGTCGACTCTTCGCTGGGTATTGGGAGATACATTCGTTGACGTGAATATCGCCACAGAGCGATGCCAAGGTGCTCCGCAGTGTGTAGACACTGATGTTAGCAAGACGCTGGCACTTCTCGATGGCAACGCGGCTGATCAGCGCAAGATGGTTCGTCGTCTGGCGAATCGAATCCTGGCGGTGACGAAGAGTGCAACAGTGCGTCGACAGGCGCAGGCCTACCTCAAGGCAGCGGATGACCTCTACCTTGCACAGTGGTCAGACGTATGGAGCAGCTTCTCACTTGTGGTGAGGAATTGTACGAATTGCGCGGCTGTCGATAAGCTAGCCGATATTCAGGCACTATCAGGGCGTTCACAGAATTTTGTGTCCCTGAGTCAGCAGGTCGGTCGGGCGCTGAAAAAAGCATCTGGTGGCCGCTTGTCAGTGACATCGCAGAATCTGGTCAATCAGGTAGCTGCGCTTCACCAGTCTTTCATCAAGAGCGCTAACTCGCTGCCTCGGTTCGAGAGCAAGTGTGATTAACCTCGCTTGAGGCCTGAAGGCAGCTGGCAGTCAGCTAGCCCCGGGCCTCGACGAGGATGCGCTTATATTCTTTATCCGTGACGAAGTCGTGCGACGACTCAACCCGGTCAGGAAATACAACGCCATTGAGGTGATCGTTTTCGTGAAGCCAGACACGGGCGAGGAATCCCTCGTACGTGGCTGAGAGTTCATTTCCAGTCGTTGAATCAGTATAGCGTACTCGAATCGCTCGAGGTCGAGGTACCAGCGCTCGAAGGCCCGGAATGCTGAGACACCCCTCCCAGTCTCTCTCTGTTTCGGTTGAGGCCCATTCTAGCACCGGATTGATCATCGCTGTAGGTTCCATCAACGGGGCATGTGGATAACGTTCATTGGGACGCGATGCCACGATAAACACTCTCAGAGATACCCCGACCTGCGGCGCTGCGATTCCCACGCCCTTTGCAGCAAGCATCGTATCGAGCATGTCTTCAATCAAGCGTGCGACCTCGGGAGCGCGAGCGTCAGCGATTGGCTCTGCGGGTGTGCGGAGGATGGGATTCCCTAATTCCTGAATCTCGCGAATCATGGTGGAGACACTAGCAGGGTGGGTAGTAGATGCAAGACGCGCGTCCTATGGAGATATTTACCCGATTGCGGGGGTACCAAAACCGGCTATGCTCGGAGCGTAATGTGATGAACCCGGCAGTATTCGTACAGTGTAGGTGACATATGATCTTTAGTATCTTTGCTCGTAAGCCCCTCGCGATGATCCAAGCAGAGGCGGAAAATCAGGAGCACGGACTCTCTCGTTCGCTCACAGGCCTTAACCTCTTGCTGCTAGGAATCGGCGGTATTATCGGAGCCGGAATCTTTTCAATTACGGGGCCAGCAGCGGCTCAATACGCCGGGCCAGCGATTACGCTCTCGTTTATCCTCTCTGGTGTTGCGTGTGTGTTCGCTGGGCTCTGTTACGCAGAGTTGGCGGCTATGATTCCGATCTCGGGGAGTGCCTACACCTATGCCTATGCGACTCTGGGGCAACTGGTGGCGTGGATCATCGGTTGGGATCTGGTGCTGGAGTACCTGTTTGGTGCCTCTACGGTCGCCGTGTCGTGGTCGGGATACGTCGTCAGCTTCTGCAAGGATTTGGGCATTACTATTCCAGCGGCTTTATCGAGCTCTCCATTTTCGTTCTCCCACGAGGGCGGTTGGAAGAGCACCGGAGCGATCCTTAATTTGCCGGCGATGCTCATCGTGGGGCTCTGTACGAGCCTTCTCTATGTAGGAATTAAGGAGTCCGCGAAATTTAATAACGTGATCGTGGCGATTAAATTAACGGTGCTCGCTCTTTTCATCATCTTCGGTGCGATGTACGTCGTTCCTTCAAACTGGGTGCCGTTTATACCCGAGAATACGGGGGAATTTGGTCACTTTGGATGGAGCGGAGTTTTGCGAGGAGCGGGAGTCATCTTTTTCGCCTACATCGGATTTGATTCCGTGTCAGCGTTAGCGCAAGAGACGAAGAATCCGCAGCGTGATATGCCGATCGGTATTATCGGTTCTCTCATGGCATGCACAGTGGTCTACATTCTGGTTGCGACGGTGCTCACGGGGCTCGTGAAGTACGATCAGCTCCACGTACCTGATTCAATTGCATTCGCTGTCAACGCAGCAGGTGAGGGGCTCAACTGGCTGCGTCCGTTCCTGAAGGGTGGCGCGATAGCGGGATTGAGTTCAGTGGTTTTGCTTCTGCTTATGGCGCAGCCACGAATTCTCCTCAGTATGTCACGCGACGGGCTCCTTCCGCCCGCAGCTGGTAAGATCCATCCAAAGTACCGAACGCCGCACGTCACAACAGTTCTAACGGGGGTTCTCTCGGCGCTGGTCGCGGGCCTCTTTCCGATAGGAGTCTTGGGGGAGCTGGTTTCAATCGGCACGCTGCTGGCCTTTATCTTGGTGTGCCTCGGTGTCTTGATGTTGCGAGTGTACGAGCCTGATGCGCACCGCCCGTTTCGAGCGCCGTGTGTAAAATTCGTCTCAATAGCAGGTGCGCTGAGCGCTCTCCTTCAGATGGCAGCGCTTCCGATGGATACGTGGTTGCGGCTACTCGCCTGGTTGGCGCTCGGTCTGGTGGTATACGCGGTGTACGGACGTCGGCACTCGAAGGTGCGGTAAGGATTTGTAGCGCCGGTAGTACAGTTATGGGGCGACCTTGGAGGTCGTAGCTTGCGGGGCAGGTGTAACGCGCACCCTCGTCGCACAGCGAGACTGTGTAAAGTAATGGGTCATCCACGGAGCGTGCACGTCCGCTGCTAAACACATGTGCTCACGCGGAAACCGCGATAAGCCTTAATTGCTGATGGCGCTCGAGATGTGACGAAGGGTCTGAACACCTTGGTTCGTGATCTGCCAGATCTTTGAGGTGAAGTCGCCCTCTGGAAATGGGGTTACGAGCTTCTGGCCCTCAAGGATAAAGAGGAAGCGCTGTGTCTCCTTTTCATCGCGGAGTCCGCTACGCTCTGCGATCTCGTTAATGTCGAGTCTGCGCGGCCCTGGAGCGCCGGTAGTTGAGGCTGGTGCAAGGGCGTTCAAGATCTGGATCTGGCTGACAGAGGAGGGGGATAAACGCTTCTTCTTCGATCCAGATGTTGCTTCCATTGTGTACTCCCTATGTTGAATAACCGGCTGTAGACCGGGAATCGGAGTATACCTACGCCCCCCATTTTAGGCAAATCCGGGGACCCCGCGCTGGGCGCCGTTAGGCCTCGTCCAGATGGGGCGTTTGGGCGAGAAATCTCGTAGTCCTTTCATGGTGGTAGGGGTGGTAAAAATCTGAGTACTTTTAAGCTTTTGGGACGTTGCTACTTGCTTGAGCATGGGATAAAACCAGGCCCATATGGTAGCAGCAGCTCGGTCTATAGAAGAGCTCTCGGAGGTTCTCTCGGGGGCATGTGGTCAATTCATCGTTGAAAAGGTGGTGGAGCGGGGAGATCTCATCGTTACGGTGCTCCCGAACGCACTCTCCTCAGTCTTGCAGGTGTGCAAGGAGAACCCCCAACTCTCGTTTAATCTTCTGGTTGATATTACAGCCGTGGATTGGATGGACGCGCGCAAGGAGCGCTTCGAGGTGGTGTACCAACTTTTAAGTATCTCCACGCGCTCACGCCTCTGCATAAAAGTGCCTGTTTCCGAGGATAAACCTGAGGTTCCATCAGCAACTGGTTTGTGGAACGGTGCAAATTTCTTAGAGCGCGAGGTATGGGACATGTTCGGCATCCGTTTCACCGGGCACCCTGACCTTCGCCGTATTTTGATGTACGAGGAGTTTGTTGGGCATCCGCTTCGCAAAGACTATCCAGTGCAGGCCAAGCAGCCACGCATCCCGTTGCGTGCGGCCGAGGTTGAAAACACAGCTCGTCGGATGCTACGCCCGGATCTCGTAACGATTCGAGCGCGCAAAAACTCCGATGGAAATTCAGAGCAGAAGGGTGCCTAGGCACAAGGTGATCTATGTCAGATGGTAAGTTGTTGGAAGTTGACTTCGGAGTAGGTGGCATCACTACGCAAGCGCGTCCGCGTGAAATGGGTGACGACCTGCACTCGGAGTCGATGATTGTTAATCTGGGGCCCGCTCATCCAGCCACGCACGGTACGATTCGCATCGTGGCTGAGATATCCGGCGAGAAGATTCTCGACGCTGATGTTGATGTTGGGTACCTCCACCGCGGTTTTGAGAAGATGTGTGAAACGGTCGACTATAATCAGGTCATGCCGTACACGGATCGTCTTAACTACGTATCTCCGATCATTAACAATTTCGGTTGGTGTCATACGATCGAGAAGCTTCTAGAGATCGAGGCGCCAAAGCGCGCTCAATATATCCGTGTGATCCTCTCAGAGATCTCTCGTGTGAGCGATCACTTAACCTGTTTGGGTGCCTCCGCGATGGAGCTCGGTGCGTTTACCGTAATGCTCTACATGATGGAGGCTCGTGAGCTGTTGTGGGATCTCCTTGAGGAGGTTACCGGCGCACGACTGACGGTATCGTTCGGTCGAGTAGGTGGAATCAAAGATGACCTCACGAAGGGCTTCGGCGAGAAGATGCAGGTTGTCTTCAAACAGGTTCGAGAGCATCTGTCGAACTGCGATCGCCTCCTTACGCGAAACCGAATCTTTATTGAGCGAATGTGCGATGTCGCAGTTCTCTCGGCAGATGAGGCCATCAGTTATAGCCTCACCGGCCCGATGCTGCGTGGTTCGGGAGTTAACTACGATGTGCGTAAAGCGTTCCCGTACTCCAGCTATGATGAATTTGAGTTTGAGGTTCCCCTCGGCTCCAAAGGTGATAACTATGACCGATTTCTCGTGCGATTCCACGAGATGGAGCAATCTCTCCGGATTTGCGAGCAAGCAATCGCAAGGCTCCCAGAGGGGCCGATCATCGTTGATGATCCGCACATCGCCCTGATGCCGAAAGATGAGGTGTATAACTCAATCGATGGCATGATTAACCACTTCGAGTTGGTGATGTACGGCGTGAAACCCCCGAAAGGCTCCGTGTATCACGCCGTTGAGGGCGGTAATGGTGAGCTTGGTTTTTACGTAGTATCCGATGGAAGTGGAAAGCCGTATCGGGCGCATGTACGCGCTCCGAGCTTTATCCACATGGGATCGATGCGAAAGATGCTCCTTGGAGCAAACATCTCCGATCTAATCCCAACCTTTGGAATGATTAACATGATAGGTGGTGAGTGTGACCGATAACGGACCAGTTTTTCATATCAACACGAACAAGATCTCGCCGGTAACGACACCGGTGACTCTGTCAGAGGCAGCAGAAAAGCGGGCGCTGGAGATTATCGCGCAATATCCTCAGAGTCGCTCGGCTGTCATGCCGCTCCTGTATATTGCGCAGGAGGAGTTCGGAATGATTACCCAGGCTGGCGTTGAATGGGTTGCTGCGAAGCTGTCGATGCCGCCCGTGCAGGTCTGGGAGGTCGCGACCTTCTACACCATGTACTATAAGAAGCCGGTTGGTGCGTACCATGTCCAAGTATGCCGCACTTTGCCGTGTGCATTGCGGGGAGCAAAAGCGATCTCTGAGTATATTCACAAGAAGCTCGGGCTTGAGCCTGGCGAAGTAAGTGCGGATGGGATGTGGAGCTTTGAAGAGGTCGAGTGCCTCGGTTCATGCGGCACTGCGCCGATGTGTCAGATCAACGACGTGTTCTTCGAGAACCTCACTGAGCAGAAGATAGATTCGCTCTTTAGCCGCATCGAGAAGGAGAAGCCAGATCTCCGACTCTCAACTGTGAGAGATGCGCTGGGTGCGGGGCTCGCCGGGGCTCCTAAGTCTGAAATACTATAAGTTGTAACCTTTAACGTACGAGCGTGCGATGGCAGAAGCAGTAACCCCAAAAGCTCCTGAGATGGTGACGGTCACTATTGATGGAAAACAGGTGCAGGTCCCGAAAGGAACCAATCTTATTGAGGCGGCCAAAGTAGCTGGGATCGACATCCCGCATTACTGCTATCATCCGCACCTCTCCGTCGCGGGAAACTGCCGTATGTGTCAGTGCTCGGTCAAGGGGCAGCCCAAAATGACGATTGCCTGTAATACCGGAGCGACGGAGGGTATGGAGGTTTCGACGCACCATACTAGTAAGGACGTCGCGGATGCGCAGGCTGCGACCTTAGAGTTTATTCTCATCAATCATCCGCTTGATTGTACGGTGTGTGATCAGGCAGGGCACTGCAAATTGCAGGACTATCATTTTGAATATAACGCACGATCAAGCCGCTTCCTTGAGGATAAGGTAAAGAAGGTAAAAGCGTTGCCGCTTGGTCCGACGGTAATGCTCGATGGAGAGCGGTGCATCATGTGCACCCGCTGTATCCGTTTCTGTGATGAGGTGACGAAGACCTCAGAGCTTGGAATGTTGAATCGCGGTGATCGGTCTGTGATTGCGGTGAGTCCGGGTCGTGAGCTCGATAACCCACTTTCTGGTACCGTTGTTGATCTCTGTCCGGTGGGTGCTCTTACACACAAGGAGTGGCGATTTAACACGCGAATCTGGTTTACAAAACAGACCGACAGCATCTGCACCGGGTGTTCGACCGGTTGTAACGTGAAGGTGGCTGAACGAGATGGTACGGTCACTCTCGTCAAGGCGCGGCGAAATGACGCCGTGAACAAGGAGTGGTTGTGTGATGAGGGTCGATATGGCTTCGGCCGATTCCTCCCAGAGAATCGAGTTGCGGCCACTACCAGGAATAGTGGGGGCACTATCTCAGAGTCGACTCTCTCGGATGTTCTTGCTGCGTTGAAGGGAAATCTTCGCACTCTTACGATCCTCGCAAGTCCTGATCTCCTTCTTGAGGAGTATTACCTTTTGCGACAGATGATGCTTCGCGCATCATCGGTGGCACGGGCAGTGGTGTCGTA
>JBIIYC010000045.1:0-16850 GCA_044347025.1 Bdellovibrionota bacterium | reverse complement strand
GGCGCTGCTCTATCGGGTAGAGGCTATTGCATCTAGCCACGGGGGGACGCTTCGAGTAGGGATGTATGATGGGTCCTTTGATCCACCTCATTATGGACACGTCGAGACGGCGCGCGCTGCGATGGGAATCGCGCACCTCGATCTCCTTGTGATCAATTGTCACCCAAAGCCGTCGGCGGCAAAACCGAACCTCTCCGCGCATGAGGTTCGAACTAGAATGGTATCTTCGTATTTCGAGGGAGACATAACGACGATCGTTTCACCGCTCTCGCGGAGCGAGATTGAGCAGATCCTTTCTTCTCATGGAGTATGTGGCATTATCGGATCGGATGCGTTCAATCGATTCCTCCGAGATGGAATCGCCCCCGACTTTAATACTCAGGAGATCTTTGTCGCCGAGCGTCGTGGTGAGCCTTTGAGGGCTGCACCTGAGGAGCTTGAAGGGCGCCCGGTGTGGTATTCCGGCGCCGGGAACCTTGCCTTCAATGATAGTTGTTCAACTCAGATCAGACGAGACATCGCCGCGGAGAGTAGTGGTAGCGCCGATTACATGTTGAACGCTTCGACTAAGCGGCTTGCGCACGAATATTCCGTGTATACCAGGGTGGTGACACCGGCGGGGAGTATTCGGGACTCCAAAGACTTGGGCTCTACTTCTTATTCATTGAGTCAGTCGGAGACATTGCTCGCATCAATACAGCCTCCCGACTCCTATCATGGCTGCTCCATCGTCCGCCGGCCGGGACTACAGAATGGACTTCTATCAGAGTCGTATATTTTCGAAGTGAAAAGCCCGAGCCAAGAAATAGTGGCGTTCATGAAGATGCTCCCGACGCATCGTTGTCCCGAAACTAATCTGCGTGATGAAGAAAGTGGTTTGAAGCTCATTAACGATCTTGCTCTCTCCTGGGCGAGAGCTCCTCACGCGGAGCTTCGTGAGCATCCTACCTCCTTATGGGTGGCTCGGGCTCCCGGAGAGACGATTGGTTCCATTCTGACCGGCTATGAAAGGGGCCTTTTGGGGGAGCAGGAGGTCTATGAGGCGCTGCGGATGGTTGGACGCGCATTGTCAGAACTGCACACATGCGGGGCTCGTTCATATACCGAGCGTGCAGCAAAGTTCTTTGAAGCCTACGTCGAGCACTATGAGGGTGTTATCTCAACGGCTGATAGGAGAGAACTGCTCTCACCACAGGTCGCGCAAGCGATAGCCGACTTTCGCGAGTCAGCGCGTGCGCTCCGGACCTCGGGGCTCCGGTGCTCTTTGATACACGGCGATGCCAACTGTGGCAATATCCTCTGGGATGCAGACGGGCAGCAGCTCTACCTAATTGATCTCCAACGTCTGGGTACCCAGGTGCGAACAGAGAGCGTTGGCTTCTCTACGCACGAGTTTCAGACCTTCGTGAGCTGTCTGCATCTCTATCCGAACATCGGATTTCGGGGGATGCGAGGTGGCCTTGAGGCTGCGCTCCTTGCCTACAGGGAGGGCTATGGCGCGGTGGATTCCGTTGAGGAGCTATTCTTTAGGTCCGTCTCGGTAATTCGGACGAACATCAAGGGGCATATGCGGGCGCATCCGATACGAGAAAAGTGACGCCCCAATAGGTACGCCGAGTCATACTGTCAGTGTTGTTTGCTATACGGGACACGCCGAGGTCTGTCGCTGCTGTATTGAGTAGAGCAAAGAGCTTGAGCTCTATCGGCGAATCGCTCGCGCCACGGCTCCGACGCGGAGGTCCCCTTTTCCTGCACCTCCTGGAACTTCAGTATCGCTGAGACGGAATTAAGTAAGACGATCGTCTGCACATCGCGGTCATAGCTGGCGAGATACGTTTTGTAGGAGATTCCGTATCCACGCAACACCGCCGATAGGTCGTGATTGATCCGCTCCTGGGAATGTCCATCACGAGAGAGTACATAGAGTAGCGCTGCTATCTCGAAGTGAAATGCAGGGCCAGATCCAGCATACTCCCAGTCGATGATGCCGCGCACAGAGCCCGTTGAATCGAGCAGAAAGTTGCCCCAGTTGCCCAAGAGATCGCGATGAAAGAGGCATGGCGAAGGATTGGTCTCCACAAATGCGGCAACTCGACTTGTAAGCCAGTCCTTCATAGACGAGGCGATCGGACTACGTTCAATAGCGGCAAGTTTATGCGCCATAAAGCTCTCGAACGTGGGATGCACAAACGATTGTGTCGATTCATCGATGTCGAGACCAAAGCCCTGCATCGGGGTGCGATGGATATCACGCATAATAAAGCCAAGCTGCTCGAGGATTCTGCCCCGCTGCTCGCTCTCGGCGAGCTGTTTTGCTGACGTCAGGGGAAGATAGCTCTCGATAAGATATGCAAACTCGACGGTGCCACTCCCAGGGATAGAGATAGCAAATACTCCTGTGCAATCTGCATGTACCTTCGGAGTAAAGGGCGAGTCCTCGAGACACTCAAGAATAAGACGTTCTTTCTCGTATGAGGGTATACTTCGAGAGCGAGTGTGCTGCTTGTTCGGTCCACGGGCGGCGAGTCGTAAGATATAGTGTGCGGGAGGCTCCGCCACCTCGACAAGAAAGGTAAGATTCATCCACCCCTGTTCACCAAAAGCTCGAACGCTCGTGACACCAGACTTGAATGCGGGAATGAGGTCCTTGAGTTCTGCGGAGATCGTATGGGCCACAATCCGCGCCTGATTGCTGCGCTTGGTGGCTCGAAGAAAGTTTTCTTCTTTGAATTCAGTCTCTACGCTCATAGCACCCTAAAACCTGTAACCAAACCTCTACTCCTGGTATGGTGCCTCCGCCGCCATGAGTGGCATAATTCCCCGATTTGAGGCGCTTTCGGGTCCTTTTGCTAGGGGCTCGATACGAGAATCCCTGATCAAAGACGGACCAACGTATGACACAGATTGTGAGTGGCTCAGCATACCACGGGTAGTGTCCTTCGTGCGTCATAAGGTGTAACACATGTCGAGTTCTCCGTTAGTACATTCTGGTCCATCAGTGGTGCCTACTGCGCCGCACCCCTCGCGCACGTCGTTCTCGAAGAGCGCCAACGCGGCTCGGCAGATAGAGGCGCCGATCCCCGTGCAATGCCAATTCGGAGGCGCAGCCTTTAACGGTTACGTACTAAACAAGCCAGGCCAGAGCGTTGATTTCGGCTCTGTTGGAGATCTTTTGAAGTTGGAGGCTCCGATTACGCATCCTTCACAGAAGACTCGCTTCTGCGACGTTTTCCTGGTTAAGACGGAGGATGGAAAGACACTTCAGTTGCAGGTCGGACAGCGAGCGGAGGGGCCATACCTCGTAGTCACTGATATGAGAACAGGGGTTCGCGGCGCCCACGAGATCCCACGGTCGGCGAATCTCTCCCTATCTGTCGGGGGTTCCTTGCGATTCTCCCCAGAGCTTCGAGGCACCTCGATCGTATCTGTCTGGGGACTCGAAAATCGAAGCTCACAGAGTTTCTTCGATGTGGCGAAACCGGGAGGCGCCTTTATATTACAGGGGCGTCGGCTCGATACCGGCTCTACCGCACCTCAGCCGTCACGTGCGGAACAGACTTCAGTATTTCAGGATGCGATTCGACGCGGTAAGCCGCTGCCGTTCCCAACAACACCGGCGGAGGACCTGGTGATCACAAAGATTCGAGAGGCGCGCCGAGGGATCGCAGCTGATGTTCCCGTTAAGGTCTCACTCTCGCCAGATGAATCAACGATCTATAACCGTCTCCGAGAGCGTGCTTCCATCCAAGAGGATATCTCTAAGCTTTCGCACAAAGAGTTGCGCGAGTGGCTTTCGAGCAATCGCCCTCCCACGGGACGCTCGGATTACGATTTGATAACCACGCATCCAGATCTCCGTTCGATGACCAGCAATGAGCTGTGCCAATATCTTCAAACAAACAAGGGAGAGCGAAGATCGGCGTTGAAAGCCCTTGAAGCGTTCCACTCCACATTCGAGTGCCACGGCGTAAAAGCAGCGGTCGGGTCAGGTTGGTTACATTGGAAGATAAACGATCGGAGCCCGGGAGGAGAGACTCATAAGGTATACATTACGACCAAGAATCAGCCGCGTGATGTATCGCCGCGGAATATGGAGACGCTGCTTCGCCACCTCGCAGACAACGGTTTCTCGGGTCAGGTGAAGGTCGATGGAGCCGGGCAGGGGCTCTTACGATACGATCAGATCGTCATTCATGCTCGAGACCAACGCTCTCTCGAGCTCGCGGAGCGATTCGTGTCGCAGCAAGCGTATGTGCGAGATGTGAGTCGGGGGGTAGATCGCTTCGGGCTCTCATACAACCAGTATAATGGACTCACGACCGAACTTAGGCGGGAGGGGCGAGTGCGCGTACCCATGATGAACTTTGATTGGGAACGAACCGCCCAGAACATTCACATAACGTTCCCACCGAAGGAGAATCCCTACATCATCGGAATATTGGATCCGGACACGGGGAACTGGATCGGCACTCCGGCGCCCGTGCAGCCATACGGTGTGAACGTTACTGTGCAGGGGTTTACCCGCCATCCGCGGATCTCAACCTTTTCCCGCGAGCAAGCTGAGAGGATAGGCGAAGAGAGGCTTCGTCGGGAGTTGAATGGGCGCTAGCGAGCCCGGTCATGGTTATGACCTTATGAATTGAATAAGGCTTTAACACCTTCAAAGTCAGCGAGCATAGTTTGTCATTCCATAGGTATCGCACGCGGTTTGCTCCCTCTGTGATTTGCACAGCACCACGTATCCCCTCATCCGAGTGGTAAAAGAAGTAGAGGAGTCTCCATCTCCTGCCATGTTACACCGCCGTGTGTCGAGGGTTCGTCATTCGTGAACGCCGGAGGCTCCTCCCAGTACACTGCGTGACGTGCATGGGGCAGAATGCCGATGCTTCCCAGGCGTTCGGCGTAGGATTCCGGAATCGGATTCGGTCCGAGTAGGCCCATCTTTGAGAGCTCCGCGAGGGGTGCAACCTCAGCTGCACCGGCTAGTTTGCCGCGGAGCTCTGCGAGGAGATGCTCCCGTGCGGAGTCGCGTGGATGGAGGAAGAGGTGGTGACGCCCACCAGAGAAGCGGATCGGGTTCCCGATGGCATCGCGTTTCAGATACTCCGTGATGTTGGGAATTATGTGATTGATCGGGATAATTTTTTCGGGAGCGTCGGTTATCTGGCCGTGGTCAGCGGAAAGAACTAAGAGTGTACGCGGCGGAAAGCTCCCCTCGGTTAATCCGCAGAGATCGTCAAGCATCGCTTGCGCTACCGAGTCCGCTTGATTGGATCCCACTCCGTGTTGGTGACAAGTAACATCATAAGCATCGGCGTACAGAAAACGATACGTGGTTGCTACTCTGGCCGTAAGGCTCGCTCGTACGTTCCCAAGTCCTTCTCGGAGTGATGTAAAGCCGCGAAAGAACGATGGGTCGGCATATCGGGTTCCGAAGGGGGATGGGAAAAAAGCCTTTGGGCCATGAAGCTCAATATTCACTGCATTACGCGTGAGGGCATCAAAAAATGACCCGGGTGGAAGGATCGATGAAGGGGCGAATCCGGCAGCAGCTAATGTTCCAGGCTCTTTATCCTCAGAAAACGAGAACGGAAGGGGCTTGATCATTCGGCCCGCTCGAGGTTCGTAGTAGTTCCACCCGCACACCTCGTGTGTAAAGGCTGGTTTGCCTGACATCATCGTAGTGACGTGTGCAGCCGTGGTCGAGGGAAACTGCGCGGTCGTTTTCATAACGACTCCGTTTGTATCGAACCGGCGCAGAAATTGGGACGAGGCACGAAATCGTTGAAAGGACTCCCAGCCGAATGCGTCGAAGAAGACAAAGATAACGTGGTCGTAGCGGCCGAGAGCGTTAACCACGTCAGGCGGAAAGTTGCCACGCGAGGTGCTGCCGGTTAAAAGCTGCTCAAAAAAGCCAGGGAGGCTTGAGAAGCAGAAGTCTTCATACGCTGGACGAACAAACCCTGGGCCGAATCTGCATGCATTGACAGCTGAGGTCGACATCGCCTCGAGGGACGTTGAGCGTCGTGCGGCTGGTGTCGTAGTGTGAAACTGCATGGGAAGGATTGTAGCACACGAAGCTACAGCGGAGATCGGCCTTTTGACGGCCCCGTGCACAAGAGGTTGGATAGGGATTCAGAATTGAGTGAGTTGAGTAGACTCACCGACACGAAAACATAGGAGTCTTCGTTCGAGTGCGTTTGCGAGCACGAGCGCGTGGTAAGTGTACGAGTGACGCGCTAGTAGGTTTTGCCGGCCTTCCCTAGATATTCTTCAACGCCAACATCTCAAGCGCCGGTTCCCTGTCGCCGGTACATGAGATCCGTCGCGGCCCGGAGACCTTTCGGATAGTGAAGCCAGCTTTCTCGTAGAGTTCGAGTACCCGGTCCGTTGCCTGATTTGAGACAGCGATTGGGTTTGTGAGAGAAGAGAGCCATGCCACGAGGCGCTCCTGATCGTTCCACGTAAAATCCTCTTTCGAGTACTTTGTGAACTGAACGTCGTACGGAGGGTCTAGATAGAGAATGTCGTCTTTCGCGATGGGGAGCTTCTCGAAATCAAGGCACGAGAACTCCCACTGCTGAAATAGGTTTGTGTACCGGGAAAAGTCCTGGATGTAGGTGATCTTGTTGTATCTGCCAAACGGAACGTTAAATGCTCCCTTGCTGTTGAAACGACACAATCCATTAAACCCGGTTCGGTTGAGGTAGTAAAAGATCGCAGCGGCTTCTGCCGTTTGAGCGGCGCCTTCGGCGATCAGCTGATTAAACCGCGCGCGGCGAGCGAAGTAGAACTCCCGTTCATTGAGAAGCTCTTCGTCTCGTATCGTAAGCGAGCGCTTAATCTGCTGGTAGAAATTGATGAGGTGAGGGTTGATGTCATTAACCAAAGCCCGCGTTGGAGCGAGTCCGAGCGTCACGGCCATCCCGCCTGCGAACGGCTCAACAAGGCGCTTCTCTCGGTGAGCCGCAAAAAGAGGCGCCAAAGTACCGACTATCCAGCGCTTGCCTCCAGCCCATTTCAATGGTGGCGGAAGGATGTCGTCGTTCTGGGTTTTTAGATCGAATGTAGCGAATGTATTTTCTGCTGGCTGCGTCACGTTGGAGATCTTACGGCATTATGTGCATCACATCCAGGGCTTTCAGAGGATTGGAACCGAAAGCCACATTATTGCTGAAAAGGGGGTGTCGGTATCGGTTCGAAAGCGTTTGCGCCTTGTTTCGTCAAAGCTCTCAAAATGCTCACTAGGGAACCTTTTTCACCACCCTGCTAGGGGGCAATGCGATTGCACCTCTACTTCCCGTGCCGAGAGTGGTGGAGCTCAGACCGAGCCGACATCCCCGCTTCTCAGGAATGACTGAAGATCTGAGCTTCGAGTCATATCCCGCCACTGATTCCTGCGTCGTGACGGAGCGGTCTTAACGTTGCTAGCCGTTTTCAACGGCGCTTTCTACCCTCGCTCGGAGGGCTTTTTTTAGAGAGTTGATCGTGGCGCTATCAGCACGGTCCCGCCTCACGTATACCAATAACGTATCGCACCCCCAGAGTCCATTTGTCCCCAATATTTTTCGATACTCCTTGGAGAATGCTGGCATACTGAGCCGCACATATTCCTGGACAGCATCGGTATTCTCGACGTCTTTAAGAAAAACGGGATACGAGACAATAAGCTCCGGCTTCATCTCACGAATGAGGCCCGCGGGAATACCCCCGACGCCAGATGCAGAACCCGGAATCGGGTGATACTGGAGGGCCGTCGGTGTGATGAGTCCCACTCCGTCCAGTATCGTTCCGCGAAATGACATTCCAAGACCACCAATCTCCGAGGTCATCAACCGCGCTTCAGGGAAGAGCTCATGCAGTGCGGTGCCTACCTGCATGTATCGCTGCACCCGAGCGCCCGGTTTAGCGGCCCTCAGGATGGATGCGTCTCCCGTTGCCGCGAGTGAATACTCCACCACCGTTGCGAGAGGCAGGAGTGACAAAGTCACCGCAGTGACCAACGTGAGGGAGTTTCGCCATGAGACAGCAAAAGCAAACAAGAGGACGGGAACCGCAAACAATGGCACGTACCATTCATGGAGAAATACATGTTTGATGATGTACGCCAATCCGATCAGTACGCCCGTGGATCCTATGCATAGACTCCAGCGCTGTCTTGTGTCGGAGAGCATTTCCGGTAGCGGGAGTGTCATGCAGGTGATCGCAGCGAATACCAGCACCCCCGCCATTCCAATCCACTCAAGTATAGCCGAGACAAGGACCCTTAATGGAGATGCGATTGGAAGAACAAGGATGGGGTTATCGACCCTAGGAACAAGATTGTGAAAAACATCGACAAGCACCTGCGCGGGTGAGAGGGAATATACAATCTGTTTTGCGGTCACAGTGTGAGGGATAGGCGAGGAAAAGAAAAATACCAAGAACGCGGATACGAGGGCGATTGGAATGCAAAACAGTAGCGCACTGTGGAGGATATTTTTGCGGGTGGTTGCAATGTGCGCCACAGCTGCCAGTATTGCAAACGTCACCAGCTCATATCGAGTGAATATTGCTAGAGCAATAAAAAACCAGCCAGCGGCACGTGTGTGGATCAGAAGCAAGGCGCCCCATCCCAAAAGTAGCATTGCAAGGGGGGTCTCCATGAGACCAACGGACGACGGCAGTAGAACTCCGATGTATGCAAGGCGAAACAGCGACGAGGTTGTTCGTGAGATATTCCTCTCGACAACCTGAGAGAGAATGGCCGACCACACCCAGGCGCCAAGCACAGTGAAAACCGAGTTGATGAGAGCGGTAAGTACTGGCAAGGCACCTGGCAGTAAGGAGAGTAGGGCCAGTACGCATGTCCAGACCGGCGATGATGTCGCCATGACTGCTTCTGATGCGTTGAAGTATGGGACTCCGTACGCAACGAAATTCTCAGCGATACGGAAGTGAATGTAGGCGTCGTCGAATGCAAACGGGAGGCATCGAATTGACACGACAGCAAGAACGAGTACAGAGGCGAGGGGGGCAAGAATACGTTGTATGAGCATCGACCTCACAATCCTTATCGTGGCGAGCGCTACTATGCCTCGGCGCGCTCGATTCTTATCGCAAGGTGCTAGCGAGTCAAGAAATTCCCCTTCATCCTCCCCGTACTGCTCGGAGAATGCCATCGGAGGAGGGTACGGCCCTGACCGCATATAAACGAGAGGGAAGCATCGGAGGTGCTAATCCTTTCTCGCTAAAGCTTCGGCCTATTCCCAGATTGGAGCGGACACATCGGCGAGATCGGGCTGGTACAGAGAGAGGGGGAGGGTGGAGCCGCCCAGGGGAGTCGAACCCCCGACCTACGCATTACGAATGCGTTGCTCTACCAACTGAGCTAGAGCGGCGTGTGTGGGTACTGTACTGCAACCACATCGATTGGTGTAGACCCGAGGGTCTTATCAAACGATGTGGTTATAGCCCCGTTAGGGGCTTTTTTCAATTAGATGCACGAGATCCAAATTTGTTGCGCGGGGTGAGAAGAATGTTTCTCGTGCGATGCTGGGGCCCTTAGACAACCTCTGTGCGAAGCATTTTTGCTGATATCTCGAAGCATTTGGCGACCGCGAAGATGGCGAGGTATGGAGCGTAGTCGAGAGCTGATAGGGGAGGATGAGCCAAGCAGCGTAGGATGACGATTGCAGCGCTTGCTATACATGTCAGATGAGCGATGTACATGGCGGCCGTCCGTGGTGGTCGCTGGTTCTCAAGGATGATGCAGTCGTGCATGCGCTGTAGCTTCATCATGTGCAGCACCTGCATCGGATCTGATGTGAGCCCGCTAAAAGGGATAGTGACATGCGATAGCCCAAGACAGGTTCGGAGATAGAACCAGATCCGACTCACGATGGAGCGCTTGCGAAGATAGTCCGGCGAGTAGGCGATACACAGACAGTACGAACGACCGCGCAAAGCAGGCCAGACGCGATCAAAGTCGAGCCATCCTAAGCGTCCGGTCTGCAGTGAAAGAAACCCAGCTCGGTCTACAGCAACGACGGGTTTTAGTATGAAGAATGAAAGGATATTTCGAATTCCGAGATCCAGCGCAGCGAAGGCGATGCTCGCCACAAAGGCGGCCTGGAATGGAATGCGCGGTTGTTCGTGAATGGCACCCACGGCCACGTAGAGAACGATAATCGCGCACACTGCCCGAATAATTGAGGTGAAGGGCTTCTGGCGGATCGTTAGTGGGGGAATTGAGTGAGTAAACGACGACTGCGAAAGGTTCTCAGATCCACGGGGATGTGATTCGTTGCCTGTCCCGGTAGTGCGTTGCTCCGTCGTTGGCCGCGACGCCTTGTTTTGTTGGTGTCGCTGTTCCGGGCGTGGTTTTGTTTTGCTGGGAGGTTCCTTTCCGAGCTTCTTGAGCTCAGTCATCGCGTGGTTAATTCGCTGGCTCTCTTGCTCTGCCTTTTTGCGAAGTCGCTCATCCGATGGAAAACGATCCGGGTGCCAGACGCGCATTAGGTCCTTATAGGTCAGAGTGACCTCGTCCCACGTTGCATCGGGCCCTAGCCCGAGTGTCTGTAAGTATTCCGACCGCTTATCCATACACGACTGGTATTGGCTATTTCCGACAGAGTGTTACTCAGCCTGGCGCACTAATCGGCGAGGCCTAAAGGTTTGATATTACCTGCATTATTGGTGTTTGTGTAGGTTTAAGGCATCAACGGCCCTAGGTGTGGTGTATTTATGCATCGCGTGATATACTGTTGTGGTGTAAATGCAATCCAAAGGGGCAAACGTGGCAACTGAAATCTTGGGCACTTTACGAGAGAAGTACTGTTCCGCGGTTCTGGCAGGAGGCGCTGAGCAGGCGCAGAAGGTCATAGACCAGGGACTTGCGGCAGGGGTTATTCCCTCGAAGCTCTATCTCGATGTGTTGATGCCGGTGCAGGTCGAGATCGGCTCTCGCTGGCATCGAGGCGAGGTCAATATCCCACAGGAGCACATCGCTACCCAGATTACCCTCAGAGAGATGGCCCGACTCCGAGGCATGCTCAAAACCCGCCTCAAACTAGGCTTGAAGGCTGTGGTGAGTTCAGTTGAGGGTGACCAGCACTTCATCGGAGCCCAAGCGGTGGCTGATTTTCTCGTCGTTGATGGCTGGGAGGTCGACTTCCTTGGCGCCGATGTTCCAACTGACCACATGGTTCCGTATGCGAAGGCGCGGGGTGCTCATCTGGTGTGCGCCTCGGTGTCGTTATCGTCATTGGTGCCGGTAGCGAAAGACCTCGTGTCGCAGCTGAAGAAGCTTCCGAATGCGCCCAAGGTAATGGTGGGTGGTGCGGCGTTTGTTGCCGACCCCTCGCTTGCCGAGGGACTTGATGCCGATGCGCTTGCCTCGGATCCGCAAGAGGCAGTAACGCTCGCTCGTCAGATCTGCGGAATCTTAAACCCTGAAAATGCCCTGGCGGTGTTTCTACGAAAGTTGGGGCACTCCATCCACGAATATCGCAAGCTCCGTGGAATGAGTCAGCAGGAGCTGGCAACATCATCAGATCTCGACCGCGCGTACATCAGCGCTGTTGAGCACGGAAAACAGAACATCAGTATCGGCGCTATTGCAAAACTGGCGAAAGCCCTAAACCTCTCAATTGAGGAGCTACTCATCGGAGCGAATTACTAGTAGGGTAGGGAAAACGTCCCCCTGGTGCGCTTTTTCATGGTTTGAGGTTCCTGCTTGCTACCGCATCGGGATACAGCAGCACACATCGGTACTGCTAAAGTCTCAGGGGTGGCTAGTGCTGTTATCGTTTTTCGTCGTATGTGAACGTGCCACGATGGTCGCGTAGGTACCTTTTTGGACGACCCCAGTTCATGTTTTTTACAGCGAGCTATCAATTCCAACCCGATGGGGCGCTTCTTGTAACGGCGCGGTCAGCAGCAGCACCGCCACACGATGATGGCACTGCATCGGTGTTGACCGCTGTGTCGACCGTAAAGCCCGGTGCAACGGTCGCTCTGTCCGTAGTAGAAATCACTAATCCCGACTCTACCCTGGTAGCATGGATGTTTAGCGTTGCTCGTGAGTGCGCCAAGCGGGAGCTGCAACTGCGCACTGACGGACTTCCCGAGTCGATCGTACGAGCACTTACCTTGGCGCTCTCGGTTCCAGAGCGACGCGGTGCGCGTCGAGAGTCGAAGCGAGATAGCTTTGTTGTGGTAGTAGGTCGAAGCGCAACAGGCCTTGTCGATGATATCAGGGCCTGGCTCTCTTTCGTCGGGGAATTGACCGTAGCGTTGGGCTTATTTGTGCGCCGTAAGGCACGTGTGCCGGTGCGAGATATCTGGCTCACCCTTGACGAATGTGGCCCTGGAGCACTCCCGATCGTGACCCTGATTAGCACTCTCGTGGGAGTTATCTTGGCCTTTATCGGTGCGCAACAGCTCCGGCAGTTCGGGGCGCAAATATACGTCGCCAATTTGGTAAGCGTGGCAATGCTTCGAGAGATGGGAGCCGTTATGGCTGGCGTAATCATGGCTGGTCGCACCGGTGCCGCATTTGCTGCGCAGCTCGGAACGATGCAAGTCAATGAGGAGATCGATGCGCTTCGAACATTTGGTATCTCTCCGATGCAGTACCTGGTAGTCCCCCGAGTGTTGGCGCTGATTATTATGATGCCACTACTCTGTTTGTATGCCGACATCCTTGGAATCCTGGGCGGTGCTCTTGTATCAGCGCTGACGATGAATATCTCGTTGGTTCAGTATTTTCACCAAGCGAAAACGGCGGTTCATCTCTCAGACGTCTGGCTCGGTGTATTCAAGAGTTGTATTTTCGGTGTTTTGATCGCTATAGCGGGATGTATCAGTGGAATTCGGTGTGGACGGAGTGCTTCAGCGGTCGGAGTTGCAGTTACGTCTGCAGTGGTATCAGGGATCGTTGCAATAGTGCTCTCTGACGCAGTCTTTGCGGTTCTGACTGAGATCGTGGGGCTCTAACGATATGACCAGCAGCGCACCTCACATCGTTGTTGAAAACCTGACGATGAAGTACGGAGATTTTCTGATCCAGAAAGATCTCTCGTTCACTGTTAATCGAGGTGACATCTTTGTGGTGATGGGCGGGAGTGGGTGCGGTAAAAGCACGCTCCTCAAGCACCTGATCGGATTAGTGGAGCCATTTGCGGGCCGCGTTCTCTTCAGTGGTAAGAGCTTCTGGGATTCATCGACAGAGGAACGCGAGGCTCTCTTACGGAGAATCGGAATCCTCTACCAAAAAGGGGCGCTCTGGACGTCGATGACCTTAGCAGAGAATGTAGCGATGCCACTACGCCAGTACACGGATTACTCCGAGCGGCGCATCCGAGAGATCGCGAGTTACAAGTTGGCCCTGGTTGGGCTCTCCGGATTCGAGGACTACTACCCGTCAGAGATTAGTGGTGGTATGCAGAAGAGGGCAGGTCTGGCTCGGGCTATGGCGCTCGACCCGGAGGTGCTGTTCTTCGATGAACCATCGGCGGGACTCGATCCGATAAGCTCAAAGCTGCTTGATGATCTCATTCTTGAGCTGAATCGCGGACTCGGAGCGACCGTGGTTGTTGTGACGCATGAGCTGCCGAGCATCTTTGCAATCGGTACCAACTCGGTGTTCCTCGATGCGGAATCAAGAACGATGTTGGCGACGGGATCGCCACACCAGCTTTTAGAGACGTCAAAGGACCCCAACATTATCCGCTTCCTAACCCGGGGCGAGCGCGAGGCATAAAACGGTATGAGTAAAGAACCACGCTACGCCTGGATTGGAACGTTTGTCATCGGAGCCGTGGCGATCGTACTAGCTGCTGTGCTCTTCCTCGGCCGTGGAAAGTTTTTTGAAAACACCGGCACATACATCGCCTTCTTTGGCGGCTCTGTAAAGGGACTCTCAATCGGAGCTCCGGTTAGTTTTCGTGGTGCTCCGGTAGGAAAAGTCAAAGATGTTTCTATCGTCTATAAGCCCGATCGAGACGAGCTCATTATTCCGGTGCTTCTTGAGCTTGATGCCGACTCGGTGCGTGGGCTCAATACCCTTAAAGAGCGAAATGGCAACGGTGAGGGGCCGGAGTTAGTCAAACGCCTGATAGACAAGGGGCTCAAAGCGCAACTTGCCCTTGATAGCATCGTGACAGGGCAGCTGTTCGTGCAGCTCGATTTTATGCCCAAGGTTCCTGTCCGAATGATGTCCGGTGACGATGAGGATTATCAGGAGATTCCAACTGCCCCATCACCCTTGGAGAAGCTGCAGGAAACGCTACAGCAGCTCCCGATATCGGAGCTTGTAAACAAGACGGTCGCAGCGCTTGAGAAGATCGACACCATTCTCTCGTCAGACGATGTAAGTAATGCATTTACGAATCTTAACGGCGCTCTCGTTGAGCTAAAGACCTTAGCCTCAAATTTTGATGAGCGAAGTGAGGGTATCCTCAAGGAATTTAAGGTTGTCATCGATCAGATCTCGGCAACGCTGCAAACTGTTCAGACGACACTGAAAGATGGAGCGCCGCTGACCGGCAAAGCGTCGGCTGCACTCGATGAGATTTCGAATTCGGCGCGCTCGTTGCGTCGACTAGCGGACGCCCTTGAGGAACACCCCGAGGCGCTTTTACGTGGTAAACGGTGAGCATTATGATTAGGGTACTCCATGTAGTGTCGTGTGCTGTGATGGTTTTCGCAGTCGGTTGCTTTCGCTCTCCAAACTCTCATTTCTATGCGCTGACCTCGCAGCACCGTGAGCAGTTCGACTCTCTGTCTAAAAGCGGAGTAAGTGTCGCGGTTAGTTCGGTAGGATTTCCCCAATATCTCGACGATCCCCGTATGATCGTACGGGCCAACGAAAACTCCGTGGATCGTCTTGAGTATGATCGTTGGGCGGAGGACCTGCAGGTCAACTTCATGCGCGTCTTTGTGGCTGACCTCGCGGGCAACTTACAGAGCAGTAACGTATTCGCCACTAGTGTCTACGATCTTCGTCCCGCCAAGTATCAGGTGCAGCTTGAGGTGTTGCAGTTCGATGTGACCAGTGAGGGACGAGCAGTGCTCAAAGTTCGCTGGACCCTGGCCGATAGTGTCGACGCCTTAAAGAGCGCCCCGATGCAGGTCTCGGAATTCTCGCTGGTGTCTGAAGAGTCGAATCATTCGGCGTCCGTTGCAGCGTTGAGCCAGTTGATTGAAAACTGCGCGCGAGTTATCGCCGCAGCGATCCCTGCAGCTCGCTCATAAGGAGTGCATTGAATGAGGAAAGCGCCACAGTAAAGTTGCGCAGCAGGGAATCTTTGCTCACCACCCTGCTAGAGAGTAAACAAGCGTCCTACGGGCTACTGGCTATCTGCCGCTTGCATTCTTTAGGGGCTCGCCGACCAACTCGCGGATAGCGAGTCCGAGCTCTTTTCTGGTGACAGCTCCGGACTGCAGAAAGGTTTGAGTGTGGAAGAGCCACCCAGGGGTGCGCGCGTCAAATAAACAGCGGAGGGCATCTCGCCACTCCGATTTCGATTCGCAGCAAAAGTAGGTGCCGAGCGCCCGCACCGGCACACCAGCTTTTTTGAGCACCTCCGACTGAGCCGCCGCTTCATGCAGTCCAGAGTTGGGGATGAAAAAGCACTTTTTTCGATACTCCGATACTGGCAGAGAGATTTCATGCAGGTGAGCTACAGCTGCAGCGTGCTCTTTTGTTGTGTGGCGGAAGTAACGCTCGCGAGACATGGACGGCTCCATCAAAATGAAAAGTGTGGGCGAAGCGCTGTAGGATACACCAGCTATTGGTCGATTCAAGCGGGATCGCCCGGTGCACATGGAGCGGTGCGAGGGCTACGCTTTGTGTAATGAGTGATGGGGTTTAAAGGCCACAACGGCGGCGCTATGTGGGGCCGGGTACCCCTCGATCGTCTTGGATGGATCATGGGGATCGAGAAAATCAGCCAGACTCTCAAAGCGCGCCCAATCGGTCCGGCGCTGCTCCTCGGTAGTCAGTGGCCCGAAGCGGTGTACCTCGGTATCTCGAAATCCCGCGCGCTGTAGGAGCGTTGCAAGTGCATCGGCCGTGGGAATGATCCAGGCATTTCTCATCTTGGCATAGCGCTCCGTGGGGACTAGGAGATGGGAGCCCGGTTGGTCGATAACGAGGCTCTCAAGTACTACTCTGCCTCCAGGCTTAACCGCTTGAAACAGTTTCTTGCACGCCATGAACGGGTCTCGTTGGTGGTATATAACCCCCATGCACATGACGAGGTCGAAGAAGTTCGGGAATGCATCCAGCGATGATATTCCGGCTGGAACGAACCCGACCTCTGGAATCGCAAAGAGCGACTGGAGGATAGCAAATTGAAGCCAACACCGATCGATCGGATCAAAGCCCAGTGCTAGCTCCGGAGCATGGTGCCAAAGCTTATAGAGGAAATACCCATTACTGCATCCAACGTCTGCGATTCGTGCACCAGCGATAGAGCCGAGTAGGGGATGAATACGCTCCCATTTCCTCCACGACTGCCACTCTGAATCGATGTAGATATCTCCGAGCTGGTACGGCCCAACCCTCCACGGCAGAACCGTACGGCAGAGGGCCTCCAGGGCTGCTAGGTCCGCGTGTGGCGGAAGCTGCGCGGATATGGCAGGCCCCCCGGCTGAGACGGAAGTAGCCTTCAGCTCCCGGATCTGTTCAGAGTGTTTCAGGGCTCGAAATGGGGCCCAGTGGCCCGTGTGGCATACGCTCCGCCAGGCCTTTCGAATCTCAGGGGCGAGTGCGCGCAGGTCTATCTCACCGCGGTATTTTCGTAGGGGGCGTAGGGTTCGTAACATCGTGTAGGTGTATGTAGCGTAGAATGCAGGGAATGAAA
>JBIIYC010000179.1:0-5229 GCA_044347025.1 Bdellovibrionota bacterium | reverse complement strand
CGTTCGAGGGCTACATCGCCGATGCGGATGAGTGTCCGTGACGATGCCCCTTCTTGGATACGCGAGGAGGAGCAGCTGCTTCCGCGGCGGCTTTTTCCTTCAATTTCCGCAACTCATGCGGCAATCGCCAACCACCCGAGCGAGGCTGCTCTTCACCACCGAAGAGCAGCTCATTCGAACGCCCATAATCCTCGAGCGCGCCGATAAAATCGACCGTTGCTCTATGAGCGTATTCCGCCACAAAGAACTTGAGGGATCGGTAGGAATGCGCCAGCGACCGCCGCAGATCTCGATCGACAGGGCCCATGTTGTCCCCATTCTCAACGAAGGCCGCGCGAAACCGATGCGCCAACTCCTCTACGGAGGTCAGGTCGGTCCATTCCATCATCTCGATCGCGCGATGGGCTCGAGTCCTCTTTCCCTCACGCAATACTATGAATCGTGCTACGAATGCCGCGCGGCGCGCGCGAATGATAGACTTATCGATCTCGCCAGGACTGGCAAAATCAAGCTCAACTACATCTGTTTCCATGTTACCACCACTTCTTGAACGACTAGACTACTCATACGCACCGGAACTTTGGTGAGACCTTCCCTGGCCTAGTACTAGCTTCGGACCCATGGATATTTTTCTTAAACACTATTTTACCACGCCGCCATCCTCCGTGAAATCAATTACTTACAAAAGTAAAAAGGGCCCGTGTTTCTATGCACTTGCCGCAAGACCTCCCCTCTTCAGCCCGACAACTAGCGAGGCCGCCCTGCCCGGTTAGAAAAGTGACAGGTATGGGTAAGTTTGGTGTAATCGGGCATATGACTTCTATCTCTGGTCGCATTGCACAGTTTGCCGCGAAACGACTCTCGATTGTAATCGACGATGTAGGTTCAGGCCGCGCCGTGGTGGTCTCCCCCGCTCAGGATATTTCGGAGGATATGGTAAACCACATCCTCTCTCTCTCCGGCGGCCTTACGTTCGTTGCGCTATCCGCGGAGCGTGGCGCTGCGTTTCTCCTTCCGTTCATGGCTCGTAGCGCTCACAAAGGTGATATCCGCGACAGCTCACAGCATCGCCACTACACATCGGTGGAAGCTCGAGAAGGAGTTTCAACGGGTATCAGTGCTGCCGACCGTGCCGTAACGATTCGGATCTTAGGCGCACCGACCCCTCAGCCTCGCGCTCTCGTGAAGCCAGGACACATCTTTCCGATTGAGGCGACAAGCGGTGGCGTATTGGTGAAAGCTGCGATTACCGAAGCAGCGCTCGATATCGTTACCCTCGCTAGATTTTCTGATGCTGCGCTCTTTATGGATCTGCTCGATCAAGACGGAGAACTGCTCTCATCCGATGAGGCACTCGCACGTGCTCACGAGTTTCAGATCCCCGCCTTCACGATATCTGAAATAATTCAACACCGACTCGTTGGAGAGCAGCTCGTGTCGCGAACCGCGGAGGCGACACTCCCCACCAAAGAAGCAGGTGAGATGAGAGCGCTTGTATACCGCTCGGCTATTCATGATGTTGAGCATATCGCTCTCGTTAAGGGGAAGATTGAACCCGGACAAACCGTTCTGGTGCGCGTGCAATCAGAAAACACCCTCGCCGATGTTTTTGGTTCTCCGTATCCGGCTTCCCGCAAACAGCTCCAGAATGCCCTTCGAGCCGTTGGCGCGCGCGGCACAGGAGTCCTCGTATATCTCCGCAAACCCACAATTACCGAGTCGCCCCCATCCTCTCCTGGCCATGCCGGAGCATCGGAGATGCGCGAGTACGGTATAGGAGCCCAAATCCTGAGAGACCTTGGTGCCACCCGCATTGAACTTCTGTCTTCGACACAACGTGCACTCGACGGTCTTTCGAGTTTCGGAATCTCGGTCGTAAGCCAGCATCCAATTCCAGAGTATATACCACCGGAGCAAGAGTCATGAGCGACATAACCTTTGCAGATGTAGTGCATCAATCGATCTCATTCTCCCCGAATGACAAAGCTGAGCGACTGATTCTCGATCTCCTCGACACAAAGTGGTTCCAGCGCTTACGAGACGTGAGCCAAACCGCGAACACTCGGCTTGTATACATGTTCTCTGAACACTCTCGCTTCGGACACTGTGTCGGCGTTGCATATCTGGCAAAGCTCGTGCTCGCGCGCCTAGCTCGCAAACATCCAGGGGACGTCGAGAAACACCGAACGGCGATCCTAGTAGCCGCGCTCTTGCACGACATCGGACACCTCGCTCCAGGCTCACACACCGCATTTAAGACCTGGTTCCCGGGCCAACCGGATTCACACGAGGCGCTTGCGGAGATCGTCATCCGAAAGGATCCCGAGATCTCCGGACTACTCAATGAGTTCTCTCCAACTCTGCTGGAGCATGTGCTCGCTATTTTGGATGAATCTGAGACGATCGATCCGTGGGCATGGCAGATAGTATCCGGCGGTGGATGGAACGTAGATAGAGGAAATTGGTCGACAGTTGACAGTGTGCTCGCTGGGGTAAGCTACGGCAAGTACAACATCCCTGCGCTCGTGGATTCCATCGTCATCACCGCAGACAAACATTTAGCCCTGACCGAGAACCGCCTCGATGCGATGATGCACTTCGTTGTATCAAGGCACGCTATGTATCGGCAGGTATACCAGCACCGCGTCCTACTAGCCGCTGACACTCTGAATAAGGCTATCGTTCATCGTGCCAGAGATCTTGGCTCATCTATTGAGTTTGCCGATGACACGATGCGGTGTGCGTTAGATGCGCAATCGGTCTCGGACCTCACCTACGATGCAATGTTTAATATGCGCGAGCCGTGGTGGAGATATCACCTGAGCCGCTGGGCAGTAGGCACGGATCCCGTATTAGCTGATCTAAGCCAACGAATTTTGAATCGCAGACTCTTCAAGACGATTCGGGTTGAGACCCCCTCGAATAAGGCCGCTCTGCTGGCAGAGGCAGAGAAGGCTCTGCGCTCTCTCTCGATGGATCCAACGTACTATCTCCACGAGATCTCGACGGCAGATGTTCATGCCGGTGATTCAAAACAATCGATGTTGGTTCAACTCGAAGATGGTTCAGTCATTACTCTCGGACAGGCAGATCCTCTCTTCCATGCAATGGCTGTTGACTCGCGGTTTTCCAAGAGGGCGTGGATAGCACTTCCTCGTGAAGCAAAAATCGCTCTCGGGCAACCTCGATAAGGATTGATACGATGCGATCATACCTACTGGTTGCACTCGGGGGGGCGCTTGGATCTATGTGCCGGTTCGCACTCGGAGGTTGGATCACGTTTCAGTATCCGGGATGGACCTTTCCACTCGCGACCTTCCTCGTCAATGTCGTGGGCTGTTGTATCGCGGGGATACTGACCGGCACCGCAGAGCGATGGAATATCCTCTCAGCAGATCTGAGGCTCCTACTATTCACCGGTATCCTCGGCGGATTTACGACGTTTTCTGCCTTCGGACTCGAAAGCACGCTCTTGCTGCGGAAAGGCGAATATTCTATCGCGCTACTATACATTGGGCTGAGCGTACTCGTTGGATTACTGGCGTTCTCCGGCGGACTGTTAGTGACCAAAGCCGCCTAATTATTCGGGCTCATCGTGGAATCGAGTGGGTGCCAAATGACTGCTGATGGGGCACAGCCCATTGTTTTCAGTGATGAATCACGTATTTTCGCGTGAACGTGCTCGTAAACGTGTGTATGGACCCTCCGTTGGAGTCAAGACTGGTTCCCGGAAATGTTTAAAGGCAAGGATGCGTTTACGTGCACGAGCAATGTTCACGTCCGGAAACGCCAATTCTACTCACTCGATTCCACGAAGACCCATTATTCATTCCCCCTGAGCTTCAACATACAGCTGGGGCGTGTCGTGCCGTATCCTGGATGAACTAGCCCCGAAGGAATTGTGTTGTTTGCGTGGGCGGTGGCGTGGCACCATTCCGATACCGTTGTATTGACGGACATACATTCCCAATTTCGCACATAGGACCCGATGATTACCGCTCCGATCAACCGAATTCTCCTCACAACAGACCTCTCCTCGGATGCACGTAAGGCCTATCCATACGCAGCGACATTCGCGAAGCAATTCGGCGCTACATTGACGCTCCTCTCGTGTATCGACACCTCGCTCGGGTACTCACCATCGGGGGTTGGTAGCCTCGAAGCTCCCTCGTTGTACGTGGCCGAAACGGTCGACGAGCTGCGAAAAACCGTCTCTAGCGACCTACAAAAACACATCCAAGAGCACTTCGCTGATGCCGCCATCAAACACGAGATCCGCGAAGCTCCCTACGAGGTGCAGCACTCAATTCTCAGCTTTATACAGGAGAACTCCTTCGACCTCGTTATCATGGCGTCTCACGGGCGGTCTGGAATAGCTCGCGCGCTCCTAGGCTCGGTGACTGAATACATCCTACGCCACTGCAAGACCCCAGTTCTCGTCGTTCCCACGAACGCCGCGGCGTAGCGCCAAAACGAGTTTTGGACAGGGCTCGGTCCCCACACGCTTCCGCTGGCCCGGGAAACCCCCTATACTGCAGCCAGAATGGCACCAGAAGCTTCAACCAAACAAACTAACAAGCTCTACACCGCATCGTGGCTCCTTGTTGCATATACAGTGCTCATAATCGTCTGGGGTGCTTGGGTACGGATCTCAGGCTCTGGAGACGGATGTGGTGATCACTGGCCTCTCTGCAAGGGCGAGGCTATTCCTTCAGGTGAATCGGTCAAAACGTGGATCGAGGTTTCACATCGCTATTCAACCGCGCTATTCGGGCTCTTAGTGTTGGCTCAGATCTGGGCCGTGCGCCGGCTCCTCCCTAAGCACAATCCCGCTCGGTGGTGGGCGGTGATGACCCTTATCTTCACGATCACCGAGGCGCTCATCGGTCGGCAACTAGTGAAGCACGGACTGGTAAATGAGAGCGAATCGCTCTCGCGAGTCATTATCATGCCTCTGCACCTTCTCAACACAGCCCTTCTACTGCTGTCAGAAGTGATGACCGCGGAGGGGATTCGGTTCGGCATGCGGACGAAACGTCCGCTTAGCATCTCAAGTCGACGTTGGACTATTGGTATCGCATCTGCTCTGGTGATATTGCTCACCACCGGTGCGATTGCGGCCCTTGGGTCACACCTGTTTCCCTCGGTCTCTCTCATGGAGGGCCTTCTTCACGATCTCCAAGACCACGCGCACCCAGCATTGCGTCTGAGAATTCTTCACCCGCTACT
>JBIIYC010000178.1:0-5269 GCA_044347025.1 Bdellovibrionota bacterium | reverse complement strand
TCAGAAGGTGAGTGATATCTTGGCGCGAGTTGGTCTTACTCGTGCGGCCTATAAGATGCCGGGGCAATTAAGTGGTGGAATGCGGCGAAGGGTTTCCCTTGCGCGCGCGTTGGTAGCTCGACCGAAGATACTCTTACTTGACGACCCTACAAGTGGGCTCGATCCGGTAGCAAGCAGCGTCATCATGAACCTCATCGTTGAGCTACATAATGAATACAAGCCAACGACATTTCTAGTGAGCCATGACCTACGGCGGCTCCTTCCCGTCGTTGAGCGGATTTTAGGACTTTTCGAGGGAACGATAGTATTCGATGGAACGCTCCAAGAGCTGACCCAGGGTGCCCCCGCGTTCGTTCGAAGCTTCGTATCGTGCCGATACGAACTCGCCTCGCCAACCATTGAACCAACGGTAATTGCATAAGTATGAGTATGATGAAGTATAGGGCTATTCGCGAATCCCGAGAGCGATTCCTTTCTGGGATTGGCGTGCCGTCGCAGGGCGAGTTCGTCGTTGATGATTTCCAGAAAGAGGCTATTGATAATCTCTTGAACGGCATCGACACATTGGTAGTTGCACCAACCGGTTCGGGAAAGACGTTTATTGCCACTCAGGCGATGAAGGGGCTCCTTGAGCAGGGTAAGCGCGCGATCTACACCACTCCACTCAAAGCCCTTTCCAACACGAAGTACTCGGAGTTCCAACACACCTTCGGCCCGAAGTACTCAGTGGGTCTGCTCACCGGAGATCGTAAGATTGAGGGAGATTCCGATGTGGTGATTGCAACCACCGAGATCTACCGAAACGAATTGTATCGTGGCGAGGGGCGCTATGCGCTTGTAATCCTGGATGAGGTTCACTACATCGCGGATCCTCAGCGAGGAGCCGTGTGGGAGGAGAGCATTATCCTCACCCCAAGCACATCGACGTTACTGATGCTTTCGGCCTCAATTTCGAACGCTGAGGAGATCGCAGCATGGATAGAGGAGACGCGTAACAAAGAGTGTCGGATCGTGATGAAGAAGGAGCGTCCTGTAGAGCTTCGCTACGGGTTTCTCCATCCGAAATTTGGCGTTATTCCCCTCAGTGACGAAAAGGGGCATCTGTCGCCCGAAGTGTCTCATTTTTACGGCTCGGCGCAGCTTGATGATTCCGGGATGCGCGTGCGCGGCGATGCGGGGCGTCACCGGGAGGGGCGCGGTCGTGGAAGTCGGGGAGATCGAGGAGACTCTCGCAATCATGGTAAACGGAGCCGCGATGGACGTGGCCGGCGGGGGAGGTAGTTCGGATGTACGCTGATTTTCCAGTTCATATTATTCTACGCGAGCTTGAGCGGGATGATCTCCTGCCAGCGATCTTGTTTCGAACCGCTCGAAAGCAGTGCGATGCAGACGTTGAGAGCTTAAGTCGTAACGACATGACCCTGCTACCTAAGGAGCGTCAGGCGCAGATCGAGGGTGAGGTGCAGAAGGTGATTGATAAGTACGGCTTCGAGCCATCGTTTATCACCACCTATCCGCAGTATCAGGCGTTGATCACGACTGGGGTCGGAGCTCACCATGCTGGGCAGCTCCTGATCTGGCGACTTCTTCTCGAAGAGCTCATGTCGCGAAGCATGTTGCGCTTGATGGTCGCGACTGGAACGGTTGCGGCGGGAGTGGACTTTCCAGCGCGGACCGCTGTGATTACCGCGCACAGCAAGCGCGGCTCTGAGGGGTTTAGTGTGCTCTCGTCCGCTGAATTTCAACAGATGGCGGGCAGAGCAGGGCGTCGAGGAAAAGATGCTGTTGGCGTCTGTGTTATTACGCCAAGTCGTTTCTCAGATGCTCGAGTACTTCTCGAGGTCTCCAAGCGGCCGCCCGAGCCACTTCGGTCTGCGTATTTCGCCTCACCCTCGACGGTGCTCAATCTTCTGAAATACCGAAATGTTGACGACCTCCAGTATACGGTCGAGCGAAGCCTCGCTTCGTTTCTCGACCGTAACGGAGCAAGCCGTTTGCGCGAAGAGGCGCTCACAGAGCAAGCCAACATCGAGGCTGACTCCTCTCTCAAAGGTGAGAAGCGTAAGAAGGCCGAGAAGCGGGTACGGCGATTGCTTCGTGAGGCGGATGTTCTCGAGAAGAAGCAGGAAACGGCACTGGCGCTCTCACTGGATGGTCTCCGCGCGCTGGGATACGTCGAAGGCGGGAGCTTAACGGAGAAGGGTAATTGGGCTGCAGAGCTGTGCACAAGTCTGGTGCTTGAGTTGGGAGAGGCTATCGCTGATGGCTTATTCGATGAGTGCCCAACGTTCGAGCTGGTTGGTCTGATCGGTAGCATTTCGGGAGATCCGCATCGCCCCTATTTTCGCTTGAAACACAATCCGATTACTTCGGACAAGTTTCAGGGGATGAGCGTAGTAGTTGAGCGTGTTCGGAAGGCATACCAGGGTTCAGGTTCATCGCAGGTAGCGGTTTTGCCCGATGCAGCCTTGACCGTCATTCAATGGATGGATTCAGAAAATTGGGCTGAGTTCTCGGGACTCTTGCGCCTCTCTGGAGTCGCAGATGGTGACGTGGCGAGACTCGTCGGCCAGACTGCGGATCACCTCAACCAACTATCCCGTCTTGAGAAGACCCATCCGGTGCTTGCGCAGACGGCTAAGGTGGCGCGTAGTAGGTTGTTGCGACCTCCATTCTCTGAAACCTTGGTTGTGTTGGATTAGTTCATCAAGGGCGAGAGGGCGGAGAGCTCCTTCCGATTGCGCTGCGCTCCACGAATCCGCGCATTTGCATGCAACAAATGTCGGTTGCAAGCAATCTAATGTAACGAGGTGTGCTGCAGTTTATTCTGGCACACCCATCCTAAGTGCGTTAAACTTATCGGTATTATGAAGATACTTGTTCCTGTAAAACGTGTTCCGGACTGGCAGATAAAGCTTAAACTCCTACCTGATGGGTCAAATATCCAGAGTGATGGGATTAAGTGGATTTTGAACACCTTTGACGAGATCGCTGTTGAAGAGGCGATTCGGCTGAAAGAGAAGGGTGTCGTAACTGAGATCGTATTAGTAAGCGTTGGTCCGGCGGACGCCCGTTCTCGTTTAGAGTACGCCCTTGCGATGGGTGCGGATTCCGCGATTCTGGTAAACTATGATGGCCCTGTGGATTCGGACCTCGCTGCGCGAGCAATCGCGGAGGTTTTTAAGCGAGGCCAGTACTCAATGATCCTCCTTGGGAAACAGGCGATCGATTCCGATTCCAATCAAACAGCGCAACTCCTCGCCGGGCGACTCAATCTCCCGCAGGCGTGTTTTGCGTCGAAGGTTGTCGTCGAAGGAGAGTTTGCAACGGTAACGCGAGAGATTGATGGTGGTCTTGAGACGGTAAAGATCCCAGTCCCGTGTGTGATTTCGACCGATCTTCGGCTCAACGAGCCTCGCTACGCGGCGTTGCCGAACCTGATGAAGGCGAAAAAGAAGCCCTTTGAGGAATTAACCCTTGATGCGCTCGGAGTTTCGCCAGACGTTAAGCTGCGCGTAAAGGGATTGTCACTCCCGAGTGGTCGCAAAGCTGGCCGCAAGGTTGCAGACGTTGCAGAGCTGATTTCGGCGCTGCAGAACGAGGCTAAAGTTTTATAGGTATAGAGGTTTCATGGGTAAGGTTCTTCTCTTTGTTCAGCACGACAACGGCAGGGTTCTTAAGGGCTCTCTTATTGCTCTCACCGCAGCGAGGGAGCTGAAAGCGGCCTGGGGATGCGGTGATGTCGCAGCGGTAACGCTTGGTCAAGGCGCAGCAGCAGCAGCTCAAGAGATCGCAGGGTATGGAGTGAGCTCCGTAGTTTTCTCGGAGAACAATCTCTTTCGGCAGTACCGAGCCGAGCCGTATGCTCGAGCCATCGCGCTCGCTGCGCGTGAGCTGGGAGCTGACGTTGTAGTGACTCTCGCAAACAGCGCCGGAAAGGATGCGCTTCCCCGAGTTGCAGTTCTCCTGGACGGGGCTCAAGCGTCGGATATCATCGGTGTAAATTCGGATGGTTCGCTTAAGCGCCCGATGTATGCAGGTAATATCATCGCGGATGTCGAGCTTCTCTCGTCCGTTCGCCTCGTCTCGGTTCGCGGAACTGCTTTTGCCGTTGCGACGAAAGAGGGCGCGGCGGGCCAGGTTACAGAGTTGGCTCTCGGTGGGGATCCTGAGCTTCATGAGCAGCCTCGATTCGGGGAGATCGTCTCCTATGAGCAGTCCAAAGCAGACCGACCGGAGCTTTCTGACGCCGAGGTGGTTGTAAGTGGCGGGCGTGCATTGGGGTCGGCGGAGAACTTCGAAAAAGTCATCTTTCCTTTGGCGGATAGCCTCAAGGCCGCCGTCGGAGCATCGCGGGCCGCTGTGGATTCTGGCTATGCGCCGAACGACTGGCAGGTGGGCCAGACCGGTAAGGTCGTTGCCCCAAAGCTTTACATCGCCGTTGGTATTTCAGGGGCGATTCAGCACCTCGCCGGGATGAAGGATTCGAAGGTAATCGTTGCGATTAACAAGGATCCAGATGCTCCAATCTTCGAGGTTGCTGACTACGGCTTAGTAGCGGACCTCTTTGAGGTTGCACCTCAACTCACTGCTGCGCTCAAGGGGGCGTAGTGCGCGTTATCTCTCTGGTGGCGTCCGCCGTACGAGCTGGCTTGTTCGCGGCTGTGGTGTTGGTTGCAAATGCGTGTAGCTCGTCAAGCAACCTTCCCACCGTCGAGTTGACGCTCACCTCTCCCTCCGGGGAGGTCTCTCCGGTCTTCCAGATGGAGGTCGCAGCGACGCTAGAGTCGCGCACGAAGGGGTTGATGTTTCGTAAATCACTGGGCCCGCAGGAGGGAATGATATTTCTCTTCGGTAGCGAACGTCGGCAGGCGTTTTGGATGAAAAACACCTTGATTCCTCTTGATATGGTCTTTGTGTCCAGTGATTGGAGAGTTGTGGGAATCCTCACGGACGTTCCCCCACTTACAGAGTCTCCGCGTTCAGTATCCACTCCCAGCCAGTATGTCCTTGAATTTGCTGCTGGCACAGCCACGAGGCTCCGCCTTGAAGAAGGCGCAAAGGTCACTATACGCGGCAACTTACCGGCGATTGAGTAGAGGCTTCGGGTGATCCCAATCACCCAATCGCCGGACTCTACAACGTTGCACTGGAAATGGCGGGCACCTTGCAGTAGGGTCAACGGGAGCGCTTTGGTGTCCAGGGTGGGGTGTGTATGATCGATAGCTCGTCGCAGAGCCTTCAGTGCGTTGATGATAAATCCGTATCT
>JBIIYC010000177.1:0-5320 GCA_044347025.1 Bdellovibrionota bacterium | reverse complement strand
TGTCAACTCGGCCTGCGGCTTGGTGAAGAACTTGCCGGCATTAATCTGCTGGCCATGCTGCAGAATTCTGAGTGGCGGAGGGTCGTAATCAAAGTACTTCGGTGCGCGTCGATTTCGACGAAACTTCGTGCGCTCAACATTCTGCTTCAGCCGCTGCGCCGCGATATCGAGTCGAACGGTGAGGCCCAACTCGAAGGCAAAGGTAACGTAACAGACGCCTCGCTTGAGGTGAGGCACTGAGGGGCGCATGACGGTAAGCGATCCGCCTACGTCTCGAAGGTCTTTTGGGGTACTCATGATTAAACCACTCCTCACTGCCCACCACTGGGTCGGCATTCCGAGTGCTCCTATTTTTTACTGAGGTGAACTTTGGATTCGTTTGGGTAGTATACCCGGTTCTGGGGACGCAGACGAATGATTCCACAAAAGCAGTGACTTCAAGCCCTTACCCTTTTTTCGATTGACGCAGTCCACCCAGGGGCCTAACCTCTAACCCTATGCAACTTGGTACCCGACTCCCCCTCTCCGAAGCGCCGTACACCCACAACCTCGAGGCCTTTGCTGGGCACCTTGCACGGGTCCAGGCGGCCCGGGAAGGCGCTCGCGGGCAGAGCAACGACCCAGCGGTCAAGAAGCACCTCGAGCGCGGCAAGCTCCCCGTCCACGACCGCATAGCCCACCTGATAGACCCAGGCTCAGCATTTTTGGAGGTGGCGCAGCTCGCCGGAACCGGACTCTACGACGGTGTTCGCCCAGGCTCCGGTATCGTCACCGGGATCGGCGTAGTCGAGGGTATCCCCTGCATGATCATCGCGAACGATGCAACAGTGAAGGGCGGAACCTATCTTCCGATGACGGTGAAAAAGCACCTTCGTGCACAACAGATAGCGCTCGAGAACAAGCTTCCGTGCATATACTTAGTGGATTCCGGAGGCGCATTCCTTCCATTGCAGGATCAGGTTTTTCCGGACCGCGATCACTTCGGACGCTTCTTCTTCAATCAAGCGACGATGAGCGCAGCCGGTATTCCTCAGATTTCTGTGGTGCTCGGATCCTGCACAGCAGGTGGCGCGTATGTTCCAGCGATGAGCGACGAGGCGATTATCGTCAGAAATCAGGGGATGATCTTCCTGGGCGGCCCACCACTCGTAAAAGCCGCAACCGGTGAGATCGTAACAGCCGAGGAATTGGGTGGTGGCGATGTGCACTCACGCATCAGCGGAGTAACCGATCACCTCGCCACTAATGATGTGGAGGCGTTGCATATGGCGAGGCGCAGCGTTGCGTCGCTCCGAAACATCGAGCTCCCGCGCGCACAACGAGAGGCCCCCCGCCCACCTCGCTTCGATTCGCGCGAGATAGGGAGTCTCATTCCATCAGATCCGAAACAGTACTTCCCGATGCGGGAGATAATTGCTCGCATCGTTGACGACAGCGAGCTCGACGAATTTAAGGCGAACTACGGAACCACAATTATTTGCGGCTTTGCGCGCATCGATGGCTACCTGGTCGGGATCATCGCGAATGATGGCATTCTCTTCTCCGAAAGTGCAGAGAAGGCTTCGCATTTTATTCAGCTCTGCGATCAACGAGCAATTCCGCTCGTGTTTCTGCAAAACATCGTCGGATTCATGGTCGGCAAAGACTATGAGCACAAAGGCATCGCCAAAGACGGTGCGAAGATGGTCACTGCTGTGGCATGCGCTCGCGTTCCGAAGTACACAGTTATCGTCGGAAACTCCTACGGTGCAGGCAACTATGCGATGTGCGGACGTGGTTATGATCCGCGCTTTCTTTGGACGTGGCCGCAATCTCGGATCGGAGTCATGGGCCCCGATCAAGCAGCAAGCGTTGTCACGCAGGTCAGAGCGGATAGCGCAAAGAGCAGAGGTGAGGCGTGGAGCGATGCAGATCAGCAGAGCTACTACGAAGAGATTAAGGGCCAGTATCTCCACCAAACCGACGCCATGTATGCGACTGCCCGACTGTGGGACGATGGCATCCTGCAACCGAATGAAACGCGAGCAGCCTTGAGTCTTGCGCTCTCGATTGCTCCACAGGATACGCAGGATCGCGCGCGGGCATTCGGAACGTTTAGGATGTAACGGCGAGGGAGCTGGGTATGAGTATGGCGTCATCCAAAGTTCTTCAGCGGGTCCTGATTGCAAACCGCGGCGAGATCGCTAGGCGGATCATTCGCACCTGCTCAAAGCTGGGAATCCAAACCGTTGCCGTATTTTCGGATGTCGATGCGCACGCCCCTTTTGTACACGAAGCAACCTACGCCGAGGCGATTGGTGGTCCCCAAAGCTATCTATCGATCGACGCGATTATCCGGGCCGCACAGCGCAGCGGCGCTGATGCTGTTCATCCCGGCTACGGATTTTTATCGGAAAACGCCGATTTTGCCGATGCGGTTCGAACAGCAGGATTGGTGTTCTTGGGACCCTCTCCAGAGACCATTCGGAGTCTCGGCAGTAAAACGAATGCAAAGGCCCTCGCGGCAGCAGCACACGTTCCCGTCTCCCCGACCCTTCTTCTCACTCAGGATTCACTCGATGCACAGATAGCAGCTATCGCTCAATTCGGGCGTGACTACGGCTATCCTCTGATCGTCAAAGCCGCCGCTGGCGGTGGTGGGCGTGGCATGCGGATTATTCATCGCGATACCGATACTCGGGCGGAGCTTGAGAGTGCGCGCAGAGAAGCGCAGAAGGCATTTCGAAGCGAAGAGATCTTTATCGAAAAGTTCATCGCGCCGGCTCGACATGTCGAGGTACAGATAGTGGGAGACTCCGCAGGTAATGCGGTCGCTCTGGGAACTCGAGATTGCTCTCTGCAGCGCAGCAATCAAAAAATTATTGAAGAGGCTCCTGCGCAGGATCTAAAACTCGGGGTGAGTGAGGCGATCTGCGACGCGGCGGCTCGCCTCGCAAAGGCGGCGCAGTATTCGAGCCTTGGCACCGTCGAGTTCCTCTACGGGCCCGACGGCCAGTTCTACTTTTTGGAGGTGAATACCCGCTTGCAGGTGGAGCATCCAGTTACCGAGATGGTAACTGGCCTCGATCTCGTCGAACTGCAGATACGAATCGCGGAGGGGAGAACACTCCCGGAACTCGGAATCACCCACACACCCTCGCCACGCGGACACGCCATCGAGGCGCGGCTCTGTGCGGAGGAATACACCGGGCAGTTCGTTACTACGACGGGCGTTATCTTGGAATCCGCTATTCCAACCCAGCTCCCAGGAATAAGGACCGATATGGGGGTGGAGGTGTGCTCGGAGGTCTCGCACAACTACGACTCTCTCCTGGGAAAGATTATCGCTCACGCACCGACTCGTGCTGAGGCGATAGGACTCTTACACACAGCACTCTTGCAAACCCGAATCTCGGGCGTCGGCACGAATCGCGGTCTACTGCTGCACCTCTTGGAGACGGATCAGTATCGATCCTTCGCACACTCGGTACAGGGCACAAAGGATCTCTTTCCCTCTGCAGAGGCACTTCAGGGTTCCAGGATTGATGCTCACTCCATCGCCGCGGCGCTTCGCACACAGATCCCTCTCTCCTCATGGGCGGAGAACTCCCCCTGGTTTACCGCCGAGCCGCGCAGGCTGGCGAATATTAACATTCCCTATGCAACGCGTATTCAGGGAGAGACGATTCGCTCCTCAACGACGCAATGTAACGGTCATCTCCGAGTGCAACTACACTCACCTGTTGTGACAACGGTAGACATCGAGGTACTACACCGGCTTGAGGTCTCCCCGTTTCATCTTCGCGCGACTCTCCGCATCGGGACTGGACGACAGATCGAAGTATCGCTTCTGATGGACGGTCCTTCGCTCTGGCTCCATCTGCCGAACGCAACGTACGAGGTCCAGGAACTTCACAAGCTCCCTGCCACCGCACACCTCGTTGGTCCATCCGGCGGAACCGCGATTACGTCAGCCATTCCCGGTCGTGTAGCGGCAATCCATTACAAAGAGGGAGATACCGTACCAGCAGGTACAACGCTGATGGTTCTTGATTCGATGAAGATGGAGCATCCTATCCGCGCGCCGAATGATGGCGTCATCTCTGCGCTTCCGGTCGCTGTGGGGAGCGTGGTGCAGGCTGGGGCCGTGCTTGCGGTGCTACAGGGCTGACCCCCGCCAGTTCCCTGTTCGCGTCGTCTCAGAGACCGCGCGGAACCGAGAGGGACTGACGCACGAGCGCCACGCCCAGTCGCACAGGCGATAACCAACTGAAACCAAACATATTTTCTCGTTACACCACCTCCTCCCGCGCGGTCTCTGAGACGATGCGCACGGTAGGTTAGCATTTCGGTTTCTGGTACCCTACGGCGGTTGTCTATGGTGATTTGCAAAAGTCGGTGTCCCCACCATGCCTCGCTCTCGAAAGCTCCCTCCAAATCATCCTGAGCTGCACCTCGGTCTCCCACCCCGAGCCCACGACGATCCGCGAGAGCTCCTCTTTTCAAATGTCCGAGACCACCTGATCAGGGATCTCATGCGCGGATGTCCCGCCGTGTCGGTGCGTGGAAGCGAGATCGGATTACGATTAGTTCCTCACAACGTTCCACAGAGCCAGCGGTGGCGATGGCCGGGCAAAGATTTAACTGCTCAGCGCCACCAGATCGATATCCCGCAGCTATCAGAATCCGAGTTAGTCGAACGGCTCAGAACTGTCGAGACCCTGATCGCTGAATGCGGACTCTCTCCACTACTCGCTCAGATTCTGGTCGGCCGCAATCAATGTGACCCCGCACAGGTACGCGAGTTTCTGGCCCCCTCAATCGCGTCCGAGTTAGCAAAGCTCCCACCGTATGCTCCGCTGCATTACGCCGCGTACTTCCTCCACGCGGCAGTCCTCCAGGAGTGGCACATCGTAATCGTCTCCGACTACGATGCGGATGGTAACTGCTCTGCAGCGATCCTCAAACGCACCCTCGACCGGATCGGCGCACACGCTACCGTTATTCAACCCGACCGAATACTCGACGGATACGGTCTCGGCGATTCCACCCTTCACAAGGTTCAAGCCCTCAATCCAAAGGTTGTCATCACCCTCGATTGCGGGACCTCGAATCAAAAACAGATTGCGGCGCTGAATCAGCAGAATGTACTCACCATCGTTGTCGACCACCATGAGCTTCCTCCAGGAAAAACCGCATCACCGGATATCATGGTGAATCCGAAATCAGATCCCCTTTGGGAGGACTATCAAGGACTGTGCGCCTCCGGTCTCTCATGGCTCCTGGCTCAATCGCTTCTCTCCCTCCGATTCAACAACGGTGAGGAATCGCGTATAGCACG
>JBIIYC010000176.1:0-5359 GCA_044347025.1 Bdellovibrionota bacterium | reverse complement strand
TTGTGATTCCAAAAGCTGCGCCGACAACGAATCCGCCTATATGCGCCATATATGCGACGCCTCCATGCGCTCCGGGCGCTCCAAGATGACCGCGAATCTGCATGAATCCCCAAAAAGCCAGCACAAAGAAAGCAGGCACGTGAATGACACTGCGAAAAAAAAGCACGTGCACAGCATTTCGCGGATAGAGCAGTAAGTAGGCGCCAAGCACGCCTGCGATTGCACCGGAAGCTCCAACGCAAGGAATAATCGAAGTTGGCTCTGCGAATACTTGGGCGAGACCTGCCAGTACGCCAGCTAGTAAATAGAAGAGCAGAAACCTTGAGTGTCCAAGGCGATCTTCGATCTGATCTCCAAAGATCAAGAGGTAGGTCATGTTGCCGATAATGTGGAGCCATGAGCCATGAAGAAACATGGATGTGACTAATGTGAGGTAGATCGGGTGAGGGCCGGGAGCCTGCGGTATAGACTCGACGCTACCTGACACAGTCGCTAACCTCGCTGACCGGAGGTCGATGCCTGATGTAATCTCGTACGGAATCGTGGCATACGACGCCAGGAAGGTATCTCCGAGCTCGAGGGTAAGAAACCAGGCGTATGCGTTAATCACAACGAGAGCCCATACCACCCAGGGGGTTCGCCTGCGCCTCGAGTTGTCGTCACCGATCGGGATAAACATTGAAGAAAACCTACTATGAGGCCTCCCCCGTGTCGATTGCCAGGCGACATGACAGGAGGCAAAATCCGTGCAAATATTCGGGTGCGTTTCCGAGAGGCACGCAGTATGAGACTAATTTCTCTTTGGTCGTAGTGAGGCGATATGGCAAGAACCGTTCAGTGTTCAAAATTCAAGACAGAGCTCCCTGGATTAGAGAAGCCCCCGTTTGCTGGTGATATGGGGCGGCGCATATTTGATACCGTGTCAGCCGAGGCGTGGAAGCAGTGGAGCACGGATGTTCAGATTAAGGTGCTCAACGAGTACCGGCTCAACATGGCGGATCCGCGAGACTACAAGGTGCTCGTAGACCAGATGCTTCGGTTCCTTGGCTTGGAGGAGGGAAGTGTCGCTGAGGTGGAGAATGCCGATCGGGGCCGCAAGCAATGAGAATCGCCATCGTTGGCGTTGGGAATCTTGGGAGTGTGCTTGCGAAAAGTCTCGTAGCACACGGGATCTCTCGCGAGGCGATCCTGTTAGTAACCCGAGATGCGACAACGTCTGAAGACGTGGTGGCCCGTACGGGATGTGTACCGAGCCGGCTACCGACGCTCGGTGATGATGATGTCATGATTCTTGCGGTAAAGCCGCAAGATTTTATAGCTGCGAGTGGCGCGGTTCGCGAGGCTCTTTCGAAAAACACGGTCGTGCTCTCGATGATGGCGGGAATATCGTGCGCAACGCTTCAAGAGCAACTCCAGCACTCTGCGGTTGCCCGAGCGATGCCCAATCTCGGAGCTGGTGTGCGCGAGAGTGCCACCGCTTTTTATATTACTGACAGCTGCTCCGCGGCGCAGGTTGCTCGAGTGGATACTGTCATCTTCTCGTGCGGGCGCGGATGGCGCGTGGAGCGCGAGGAATTGATGGATGTAGCAACCGCTGTAGCGGGCTCTGGGCCGGCGTATCTTTGCTGGTTGGGGGAACAAATGGAGTTCGTTGCGCGAGAGGAGGGGCTTCCACCAGCTGACGCGCATGCACTGGTTTTACAAACCTTGAAGGGTGCAGTCGCTTATCTGGAGCAAGACGGAGCTACATTCGCAGACCTACGAGCGCGTGTGACTTCTCCACACGGTACAACTGCAGCCGCATTAGGCGTGTTGGGCGAGCGCGGCGCCGATGAGCTGTTTCGCGATGCTATTCGCAGCGCGAGTCGACGAGCTGCCGAGTTGGGCCGCTCCCGGTAAACTACCTGCAGATTCCATGGTGACGACGCTCTGAGTAAGTCGGTGACGCGCAAGCGCGGTGCAATACGAGATTTGGCCAACGTTGTTGGCTTATTGTGTGTACTCATCGTCGACAAAGGACAAAAGCTGTCTTGGTAAGGAGGTGGGGGCTGTTGGGACCGCGCTGAACGCTATCCGCTCGAGTAGTCCAGGACTCGCCGGTTTCAAGTTGCCCTAAGCTATTGAAACAAATGCAGCAAAAAAAATTTCAGGTCGCCCTCAAGGAATATTTCAGGGAGTCCGATGAATATTTTAGAGGCTGGTGCGAGAGGTTCTGCCGCCCCGATGTAACGCGGTGCAGATGGATTTGACCGCGAATCGAGCAGTTGACCCAGGGAGAGGGATCGCAGTTGTTCGGTCATAAGTGCGCCGGAGAGGTAGGTGACGCGTAGGGCGTCCGGCGATAACGGCAAGAAACACGTTAAGGAACTGGCACTCCTATGTACGGTAAAACTCCCCACTCGACATACCAAGCGGTTCAAATCACGACCACCGACCGTGGTCGATTATTGTTGATGATGTACGAAGGGGCGATCAAGTTTCTCAAGCAGTCATTGCTTGGTCTTGAAGAAAAGGACATCGCTAAATTCTGCAAATACTTGGGGAAAAGCCAGGCTATTATCGCTGAGTTGATGAATACCCTCGACTTCGAAAAGGGGGGAACGATCGCTCGAGATTTAGAGCGCCTCTACGATTTCATGCTCTTCTATCTGAGTGAAGCAAATCTCTACCGAGATGCCACACGGATAAGTAAAGTCATCGGTCTTATCGATATTATCTATTCTGCATATCGCGAGATTATTGAGGGCAACAAGGCCGATGGTGCAATTTCGGCTGCGGACGAAGCGGCTCGCGTTGGTGAGGCCCTTCGGCGGGTTCAGATCAGCCTGTAATGACCGATCCGTTGCATCTTTGTTGTCTGTAAGTATTTGTATCTACGACGTTTTCTGCGAGCTTGGTTCATTCCCGCCTGGTCCCATGCCTCGGAATGTGAGGCGATCTAACCGGTTGTCGCATCTTTATTCCATGAGTTCCTCCGTACACTGATACCCCAAACAAGGGGAGCGGGGGGCGTGCACGCCGGATCCGGTATCGCAAAGCGACTTGATCGTATCCCAGTGCAGCAGAGATGAAGCGTATTTCTGGATTTACCAGCAATGAAGTCACTAGCAGAACTCGCCGACACTATGCGCGCCGATTGGAATCGTCGCGTGCAGCACGATTACCGGTTCTGGGTGAGCAACGACCTTTCCCCGCGGTCAATCATGTGGGAGGAGGGCAGCCAGGACTTCGAGCGTCTGCATGGAGCGATTGAGTCGCACGTCTCCCAGACCGCACTTGAGATCGGTTGTGGGGTCGGTCGCATGTTACGTGCAGCAGCAAAACGCTACGGGCAAGTTATCGGAGTCGATATATCTCCCAGTGCGATCGATAAGGCTCGCGAACTCCTTGGTATCGAGCGGTCGATCCAGCTTGTCAGTAACTCGGGATACGACCTTCGAGATATTCCGGATGCTTCAATTGATTTTGTGTGGAGTTTTGCTTCTTTAGCTCATATGCCGTTGCGAGTAATCGCTTCCTATCTTGTGGAGATTCGCCGGGTGCTTCGCGCCTCTGGTTGCGCAAAGCTTCAACTCTTTCTCGGGCCAGAAACGCATTTATCGGAGCGTGATTCCCTGCGTCTTCGCGCGTTTCCGGAGAGTCGTCTGAGAGAGGCGCTTCGAAAAGCCGGATTGTCGCTACAATCGAGTGAATCTGTAGATTTGCCGCTCTCCGAATTCTTGGATGAGATGGGGTTGTCGGCGTACATCGTGACGATCTGTCCTGGCACTAATCAGGCAGCAAGCGTAGAGGAGGTGGCGCGCGCGCTCAATCCCGACGGAGAGAGCGATACAGCCTCTACCTGTGAGGCCTCCCAGTTTGAGGCGTGGCTTGCGATGCACTACGCCGACCGACTCTATCAAGATGGTGAATTCGATCGTGCGCGCGCAGCGCTGGAGTATGTTGCGCAACACTGCCATGCCGCTGGGATTGATATCAGAGATGCTCTCGATCGTGTATCTCAAGCAACCGAGCGGGACACACAAGGTGCTCCGGTCTATGAGTGTTCAAAAGGTGACTTTTACGATCGTAACCTTGGGTTGATTAAAGATCGCTTTCCTCTTCTGTACCAGCGCCTTGTCGCGGATCCCTCGACCCCAAAAGGAGCTATTGAGGTACGAGCTTCACATGACGGTCCCGTTCTATGGAATGCGACCACGTGTCTTGACCATGCGGAAAAGCCAAAAGCCGCCGCCGATGTTTGGGTGAAGCGTTCCTTGAATGAGCCTCGGTATGCACGGGCACAGCACCTGCTGGTGGTAGGATTCGGAGCTGGGTACCACATTGAGAGTTTACTGAGTCGAGGCACGCACAAGATATCGTGCATCGAGCCTTCGGTTGCATCGCTCAAAGCAGCTCTTGCCTCGCGGGATATGACAGCTGTTTTGGAAGGGGTCACACATCTCGGTGTAACCGCAGACGCGCCGGCAGCTGGATGGGGAACCGAGGTTGAACTTTTGATTCGGCCACAGTCTGCCGCGCTCTACGGGGATTTCTGTGATGCCATGACGAGCGCGTTTTACGCACATCGAGGGCTTTCCGCACTCCATCCTAAAATCGCCGTATTGGGTCCACTGCACGGAGGGACGCAGCCCATAGGTCAGTATACAACCGCTGCGTTAACTCGCCTGGGGCAGCATACCCGTGGCATCGATATGAGTGGATTTAATGGAGCATTCGAGCTCGTAGGGTCCCTACTCAGCGATAAAAGCCGGATTGCGCTAGCGCGTCAGACATACACAGAGACCCTCTCGTCCTTTCTTCTTGAGAGCTTCTCCGAGAAGCCGATAGATATTCTCATTTGTATGGCGCAGGCTCCGATAACTCCCCGCGCTCTGACTGAGCTTCGCAGACGGGGCGTTATTACTGTTCTGTGGTTCCTTGAGGACTACCTGCGTTTTACCTATTGGCGCGATGTAGCTCAGTACTACGACTATGTGTTTACAATCCAAAAAGGGGATTGTATCGAGGCTATTCGTCGTGCGGGAGCAGGGCAAGTTCATTACTTACCGGCGGCATGTGACCCGCACCTTCATACTGCGTTGACGCTTTCTCCAGAAGATAGAGTTAAGTGGGCTTCCCCAATCTCGTTTGTTGGAGCGGGCTATTACAATCGACAGCAGGCATTCGCCGGTCTGTCGCACTATCCATTTAAGATCTGGGGAAGCGAATGGCCATTGTGCAAGCCATTCGACAAGTTGGTGCAAGAACACGCACGTCGAATCGCTCCGGAGGAGTATGTCAAAATCTTTAATGCAACGGATATCAATATAAACCTGCACTCAAGTAGTGAACGGGACGGCGTAGATCCGACCGGAGA
>JBIIYC010000044.1:0-17290 GCA_044347025.1 Bdellovibrionota bacterium | reverse complement strand
CCCACGGCGATCGAGTCGTTCTATCTCAGAGCGTTACGATTCCTGGCGGTCAAGATCTCTCCGTGGCAGCGCAGAGCGATCCAGCACTTGAAGGGCTCCGTACCATCCAAGCCACCTTTTCATGGCGCGACACAACAGGAGATCACTCCAGCACCCGCACGATCTGGCTCTCGGGTGAGAAGCGCGACAAGGTGCTGCTCATCTCCGGCTCTCCCGACGACGATCGCTTCATGTCGCAGATTCTTAGGAACCAAAGCTACCAGCTTCGCTCACTCACCGTTGGTACCCCGCTTGATCAGGGCGAGTCCCTCGCTGATTTTCGAGCGCTTGTCCTTAATAACGTAGCGTATGCCGATATTCCCGAGCGAGTTCGAACTGCCCTGGCGTCGTATGTCCGTGGAGGAGGGGGGCTCGTTACGATCGGAGGCAATAAAAGCTACGGCCTCGGCGGCTACATCGGTACAAGCACCGAGGAGCTCCTTCCTGTCCGCCTCGTACAGCCACACCAAGAGAAGAAGCGGCTTAACGTGGCTGTACAACTTGTACTAGACAAATCTCGCAGCATGGCGACCGATAGTCGGCTTGAGTTTGCAAAAGCCGCGGCCGAGGAGGTGGTTCGAAACTTGGCAGATGACGATTACATCGGTGTCATCGGGTTTGATGATGTGCCGTTTATTGCGCTTCCTGTCTCACCACTTGCGCAGGTGCGCGACTCCGCTGTAAGTCGAATCTCTCGGCTCTTTCCGACCAGCCGTACGAACCTCTTCCCCGCCCTCGACGAAGCACGTCGGGGCCTTGCGAGGGTCAACGCTGGACGTAAACACGTCATCGTCCTCACCGATGGAAAACTTCCAGATCCGGGGCCTTACTACTTTGAGCTCCTCAAACAGATGCGCATTCTCGGTGTTACCGTTTCAACTGTGATGGTCGGTAATGATGCCGACGATGGATTCTTGGCGCAGATGGCGCAGGCAGGTGGAGGCGCATTCTATCAGACAACGGATCCGAGCAATCTTCCAAAAGTGTTCCTCTCTGATGTGAAGGTTGCAAGTGGAGAGCGCACCCTCAAGGAGGAACCGGATGTCGCCGTTCGCCCAGGCCCCGATCCGCTCGTCAGTACCAACCTCTCTTCGTTTCCAACCCTACGGGGCTTCGTCGAAACTCTTCAAAAAGACGCGGCGCAGACCGAACTTGTGGTATCGAATCTGGAGGGAACCTATCCGCTCCTCGCATCCTGGAAGGTGGGCGAGGGACACGTCATCTCCTTTACCTCAGATGCTAACGGGCGCTGGTCATCCAATTGGATGCGCTGGGATCGCATTCAAGAGTTCTGGTCGGATATCATCGAGTCAGCCCGACGAAAGATCGCAGCAAAAGAGGCGACGGTTCCCTTTGATATGCGGTCCTGGGTTGAAGGATCAGAGATGGTGGTTGACCTCTCTCTCTTTGAAGACACCGGCTACAAAGAGGTTACCGCCTCAATCAAGACACCATCAGGAGCTATAAAGAAGCTCGCCTTTTCTCCGATTAGCCGCGGACACTATCAGGCTCGACTCCCTGATGCTATCGCTGGCACATATCGCACCACTGTCTCGCTCGGAGATGCGACACTTCCGGAGGTTGCGTGGACCCTCTCTGGAGAGCTTTTTGGTGAGCGATCATTCCGCAAACCGAACCTAAGCATCCTCTCAGATATAGCCGAACGATCAGGAGGCAAAGTTGATCCATCGGCGGACGAGATTCGGCCACTTCTTCGACAGGCAACTGAGCGCTCATCTCTTGCGCACCTCTTCCTGATAACAGCGCTTGTTCTTCTCTTTGCTGAGTTTGGTATTCGCGCCTTACCGAGTGGGGCGGGCCTGCGACCTCGGCGGTGAGGGAACAAAAAGCCACGCAAGCAATGTTTCGTCGTAGCGATCATTCGTACGGTACCATCAACTTCTTCGACTATTCGGATTGTTTAGTTTAATAACGCGGAGGCGCGGAATACGCGGAGTACGCAGATGTAGCTTTTGAAAGCTATCTGCGTTGCGCTCTGATATGCGCCGCGCCTTCCGCGTTCAGTAACCAAAATGCCACGCCCCGTACTTGTCTACGGATACACCACCGCGACCAGGAGCCATGCTCGCCCTGTAGTTGGTGCCGCGCGCCCAACCTCAACCCATCCCTGGGGAATCCTCGAGAGATCGCTCTCCTTCACAAAGTATACCCGCTCACGCTCAACCGCAACGGCGCTCGGGTCCAAAACGCTCGTCAGCTGTGGCCGAAGCATCTCTCGGTATATCCCCTCGACGTTAAAACGCCCATTACGCGGATTGGAACGGCCCGACAAGGAGTCGCCAACGATGGTAAACTGCGCGTAGCGGTTTTGCATCTCCTCCATCAGCCGATCAACCTCAAGCCGAGTCGTGTCACTGGTAACCTCCCTGAGGTTGCGAGCGATCGCTCTGCCGTAGGGCGGTAGCGTCAGAAGAAGTGCAAGAGCGAGCAACGGCGCCACAACACGTGGACGTCGTGTGCGCCGCACCAACTCCTGCACGCCATTTACGGAACCGCATACCGCTATCATGCACACGAAAGGAAGAAACGGGCTGATGTACCACGGCACACGCGATGCCGCTGCCGAATACACCACAACTGGAAGGAGTCCCCACACAAGCACAAACCGGAAGCGCCGATCTCGCCATGCCGCTATCACCGTGGCAACCAGTCCTATTGCGAGCAGTAGGCGAGGGGGGCCACCTCCTCTCACTAAGAGATACCACGCGTAGTACCACGGACTTCCGGTGTTGTGTCCCTGAAACCCGGAGAATGCGCGGTGTAGAATCTCAACTCCAAGAAAGATACTGAGCCCCTTACTACCACCTGTTATCGCCACACACCCGACGTAACACGCAAACACCACAAACGGCATCAGCAGCACCAACGCTCGCTTTGTAAGCAATTCTCGACGTGAAACAACTGCTATCGACAGCACAGCCACACCAAGCGGCACAAATCCGGCGACACTCTTCGTAAGCACCGCTAAACTACTGAACGCTGCAATAAGGGGGAGTCCCCATCGATCGATTGCGCCACGCTCTGCTCCCTCTATAACGCGCCATGCGCTCCAAGCAGTTCCAAGCGTCAGCACCGTCAGCAGCCCGTCGAGCACCGCCCGACGAAATCCGTGTTGTGCCAGCACCCATTCAGGCATGCCAAGGGTCAGAAATCCCACAGCAAGCGCCAGGGCCATACTTCCGAATATGCGCTGCGTGACTACAACCGAGAGCAGAACCGCTGCGATACCCAGTAAGCCATCGAGAAGACGGAAACTCCAATTACTCTCTCCCAACACCATAGGCCCAATAGCGCTGAGCCACAACTTGAGTGGAGGTTTCTCAAACATCGGCACCTTGCCGTGCTTCAGCGGGAACCAGGCTCCATCATGGAGGATTCCTTGAGTCACCCGGACGTAGATGACCTCATCTGAGTAGAGCGAGATAGAGCTCGCACCGAGGTTCTTCAGAAATATAAACCCCGCGAGGAGAGCCAGCAGAAGCGATGCTGCCACCACGATATATCGCTCAATCCTCTGTATTCTCAGCTCGTTCACCCTGGCCCTCATTATCGGCGAGCATACGCAGGCTTCCCACCCGTCGTCCACCATAGCCACCCTAAAAAACCATTTCTCAACGAGGGGCACCTGGGATACAACTAAACCACACCCGTGATTCACTACTACCGCCCCCATGACCCAATCATTTTCTATATACTTTGCCGGCGAGCTCTTCTCCCTTAAGCACCTGGTCGGGAACACCCTCCTAGCAGACGCTATCGAGACCCAATCGAAGGGACGGTATCGTTGTTTCGTCCCGCAAGACCACGAGCAACGGGAAACAACGGCGGTGGCGATCAGAAATCAGGACCTCCTCCATGCAGCCACGAGTGACCTCGGACTCTTTCACTTCGATGGCCCCGAGCTCGACTCGGGAACGGTTTGTGAATTTATGGTCGCGAAGATGCTCGATATCCCGTCGGTGATCCTTCGCTCGGACTTTCGCCTAGCCGGAGACACTAAGACTGTTCCGTGGAACCTTATGCTCGCGGACTATCCGAGAACCGAGGTGGTTGTGCTCGATAGCATCGCCCTCTACCAAAAGGGACTTCATCGAGAGGGCCTCTCTCCCAAACAAGCTGCGGCTACTGCAAACGAGCAGCTCGCTACCATGGTGATCGAAGCGCTCGATAAGGTACGGTCTACCCCGCCAGTTTTCTCCCCTGAACAGAAGCGTGCTGCCTACGAAAATATGCGGCTCTTTCCTGGTGGGCACTTCGACGCAATCCTCACCAAAGAGAAGATGGAGGCCGCGCTCGCCTCCAAGCTAGAACGGGGGCTATGACACAACCCACGATTGCGGTCATCGGAAGTTTCGTCCAAGACTTAGCCTTCACCGTGGAAACCTTTCCCGCTCCCGGAGAAACCCGCATCGGACAGTTCTTTACCGGCCCGGGAGGCAAAGGATCGAATCAAGCAGTAGCAGCACATCGGCAGGGGGTTTCAACCACTTTTATCGGAGCCGTTGGTGACGATATTTTTGGTCACGGCTACCGAGAGTGGGCGAATTCCGAGGGGCTCTCAACCTCTCTTTTGATCGACAAGAATACCCCCACCGGCGCAGCTTCGATCGTGGTTAACCAACGCGCCGAAAATAGTATCGTCGTTGCCCTCGGTGCAAACGAAGCGCTCACTCCACACCACACCCTTGGGGCCCTCGCAACGATTCCCCAACTTTCCATCCTCCTCCTTCAGGCCGAAAGCAACCTCTCTGCAACACAGGCAGCACTTTCCTTTGGCCGTGAACACGGCATCTTCTCAATAGTGAATCCCGCGCCGATAAATCCAGACGTCACCCACGAACTCCTCTCCTTGGCAGACTGCATAACTCCGAATGAGACAGAGGCTGCGTACCTGATTGAGCGACTTTCAGGAAAAACCTGTCGCGATGATTTCGCAACGATCTCTGACGATACCATTCGGGCCATCTGTGCCGACCTGCCCGTATCAACAATTATACTAACGCTTGGTAAGGCAGGCTCAGTGCTCTATCAACGCGGAGATCCTCACTACACGATTCACAACGTACTCAAAGGTGAGATCGTACGCACAGAGAGCCTCGCTATCACGCCCCTCGATACCACCGGTGCCGGAGATGCCTTCAACGGAGGCTTCGCCGCTGGCCTGGTGCGATTCTCGGGAGACATCAAAAAGGCGATCCGATATGCCACCGTTGTCGCCGGACTCTCGACCACTCGTCCCGGGACCGCCCCTTCGATGCCGCACCGTTCTGAAGTTGAAGAGCACCGAACGTTTTACGAATAAACAAAGGAGTAGCACCATGCCATATATCTCACGTAAGGACCGCCAGCAGTACCAAGAGGTATTACAGACGTTGGCCGAGATCGTTCCAAAGGACAGAATGCTCCGGCCAGGGCACATCAATTACATCGTCAGCCTTCTCATCGAGAAGGTATACGGTAGTGAGCTACGCTACGCCGACCATAACGAAGTAGTTGGAGTTTTGAACTGCATCGCGCTTGAGTTCTACCGACGCAAAACGGCTCCGTATGAGGACCTGAAGATCAAGGAAGAGGGGGATTTGACGGAGTTGTAGGATGTCCATCCCGGGCGAGACCTTTCAGGTCCGCGAGGGGCGGTACCATGCAGCCACCCTCGCGTGCTCTGTTCCGCACAGGAAGCCCGCTTATCTACCTTTAACCGGGTAGGAAACTCGCTTTAGTGTCGTCACTTGCTGCGATGTACGTATAGAGGCGATCGCATTGCCGAACCTATCGATAATTTTCTGGCAAAAATCCTCGAGTGCCACGGAAGATTCCGACTCAAACCGTAGCTCGTAATCCCATCCGCCTGTTGATACCAGGAATGCAGAGACGTTCGGATGGCCGGACACAAAAGTCCGGAGTTGCTGTCGCTGCAAGGTCGAGAGTGTTCGCTCGATAATCATGATACGGTAGATCTGAATCCCTAACTTTTCGCAGTTTAGAAGATAGGTCCTTCCCCGTATGACCTGCAACGCGATCAACTTATCAACCCGATACTGCAAGGTACTAGCTCCCATACCCATGGAACGAGAGAGAGACGAGAGAGTTGCAACCGGGTTTCGGGCCATCTCGATGAGCAGTCGCTCATCAACATCGTCCAAGTCGACAACCTGACGACCACGGGCCACGAGCGTAATTGAATCACGACTCTTGATCTCCGGTGCAAGAAAATTCGGAGAGAAAACACTCCATTCCCCAGCGATGCCAATGGTGCGATGGGCAAAGAGACCATTCGGTGGTGGCTGCACATCTGCAAAGAAATCAATCATCTCACAGGGGTCTTTCGCCAAAAACGTGAGTGCATACTTATACGCGCCCGTCATTCTGGCCATCCAGTAGACGCGCTCGTGGTTCACTGCCCGCTTTTCGAATTCAAGCCGCACTCGCGTCGGCTCCGCAACATCGGAGAGAAACACTCGAAAATCGGTATACCCCATGCGATATGTGTCGATCTTGTATAGCGGCCGAATGATTCCGCGCGCGATGAGGGACTCGCGAATGCGCCGCACAACGTGTTCCCGTAACCCCACTTTCTGGGCTACTTCTCGCATCGAGAGATCTGCATTTAGAGACGTCGCAACGATAAAACGTCTCTCATTTTCACTGAGCTTAACTGCGGTCATCCATAGAATGTGGACCGCGGGTGCGACTCAGTCAATCGAGAAAGTTCTTCCCCGTCGAGATTACCGAACTACATCAAACAGATACAAAAACACTCTATAGCTTCGAGCCCCTGCGAGCAGCGTCTAGGACATTATGCGCTCATTGACACGCCTCGGCCCATCTCAGCAAAGCGAAAAATCCTTTCGAAGCACGAATCTTTGGTGTATCCAGAACTCGAAGCAATTCTTTTTCTCACCAAGCGCCGGGCACTTATGTCATCCCGAGATCCTGTCACCGCTGGAAGCGTCGAGCACCTCTCCCCCCGAGGACAACTCTATCGCCTCAGCGACCTTGAGCGCCGACTTATTGTCTCGTGGAATCTCTGCGCAGACCTATCGGTTCGAGAGATCGCGCAGCGCGCCGATGTTCGGCAGCATCAGGCTCGCCATGCGCTTATGTCTCTGGCTCGTCGAGGCATTATCATCCCGATGTACCTCATCGATAACTACGGGCTCGGATTTTCTGACTATGGGCTCTTCTTTTCACCGAGCGCCGAATCGAGTGAACTCCGCCGCCGCTTCGAGCAGAGCCTTATGCGCCACCCTCGCGTCATCTGGCTCGCTCGGATGAGTGGCAGCTTCCAATACGGCGCAACGTTTATGGCTCAGCGCCCACATGAAGTCGTAGATTTTTTCTCGTGGATGCAGCCGTTATCACAGGGAGCCTACGCGCACAAAACTACCCGCATCGCCATCGACTGCACGTGGTTCTCCCCGAACTATCTCTCACCGGATATAACCGAGCGCACGACCGTTTCGGTCACATCCCGAGTGGAGCCCCCAAAACTCGATGATACCGACAAAAAAATCCTCACTACGATGACGGAGCATCCAGCTTCGAGTACCACTCAACTGGCCAGCCTGACCGGAATGAGCAAGTCGTCTCTCGCCTATCGAATAGATCGCATGCGTGAAGCGAAGATTATTCGTGGCCGGATGTACTCAATAAAGAACTACATCCTCGGCATCTTTATGTACCGCGTCATGATTGTTGACTGTGGACTCACGGCAGCTCAGCGGGCGTACATGTACGAGATATGCTCCCGGTGCCCCAACGTTGTGGCCTATGTCGTTTGCACCGGCAATTGGGACTTCGAGCTTCGCTTCGAAGCAGAGCATCCAGAGATCGTCGATAACTTCTGCCAGCAGCTCATCGATACCTTTGGTAAAGCGATCGGCTCCGTTCTCGTATCACAGCAACTTGCGACTCTGAAGAGAGCCGCCTATGCGGCGGATGTCGAGCAGCGGTAGCCGTTGTTTGCCACCTCGATACTCCTTCCACACCGCTCGGCCTAGCCGTGTATTTTTCCCTCTTGAACCATTCGATCGTGCGCTGCTCGGTTTAAAATGTATGCCAACGCACCCTCTCGTGCCTCTGGGCTCATTCGCGAGAACTCAACCACGTCTTTGGGGAATTTGCCGAAGGTCTTAATGAGCCGAAGAGCATCTTCTCGAAGGAAATCGTCGTAACGCGCGCACGCCTCACCAATTCCACCGCCAATGATAAGCTTCTTTGGAGCGACTCCCTTCTGCTTCATATCTCGATAAATTACGCCCAACCCAGCGCCGAGATCTTTGAAGTACTGCTTCCATGCTCGCACGCCCTTCACAACCAGCGCCGCCATCGGATCTACAAAAGGCGGCTCCTCGAATCGCTGTTCACACATGAAGGCTCTGAACAATCCTTCCGGAGACGGGGTTAAGAGGAACTGATTCACTGCCCGGATGAGATGACTGGGAAGGTTAATAGCCCAACGATGTCGCTCGGTACTCGGCAACTCTGCCAAGGCGGTAAACTGCGACACAAGATCCTCCGGCTCCAAGTTCGGATGCTTGCGACGAACCTCTCTGTCTTCCTTGAGAGACTTACTACAAACCTGAGCCAGCGCATAAAGCAGCGGCTCAAATCCTTCCTTGCTAAGGTCTCTCAAGAAACGAACCGCAAGCCACGGACCTGCCACAACCGTCTCAAAGTACTTTTGGTTTGCCTTTGGAGCCTTGTAACTCCCCGCCTCACTGACACACTGATCGAACTCATCCTTATCGAGCAGTCGGTAGCGAGGTTTCGGTTGGCTCGTCTCCTGTACCACAAGGTGGCCGAACTCTGAATACAAGCTCGAAGGTTGTCCATCGATCACAACCATTCCACCTAGACCAGTGCCTACGATTACAAACCCCCCATTATCGCAATCTTGCAGACCGCCCAGGATCATTTCTCCCCGCAACCCTGCATCTGCATCATTAAGAACCTTGATAACTCTCGTATCAACAGTCGCCCATGGAGCACGATCGGGCGCTGCAAACTCCCTATTCCGAAGGCGAATTTCTTCATTAATCGCGTCCATCATAGTTCGCGCGATCGGCTCTTTAGTGAGGTTTATGCCCGTATTGGTGGTCGTGATGAGGGCATCTGCATCCTCTCCCTCGACACGACCCGCGACGGAAAAAACAACGGCACTTATCTGGTCAAACGGAGGAGGTCCCTGCAAGGGATCAAACCGGCTCTGAACGTAATCGACGAATTTACGGGCAATCGTCGCGATGACAACATCTTTGGCGTGTTCGAATTGGATACCGCTTCGCGCTAAACTTGGGGCGAGATCCTCATTCAACTCCTGCCACTTAACGGCAGAGGTTATCGGCTCAGTATCGCCGACGTGGGATAAACAGAACCGCACATTGGTTCCGCCGATGATAATAGTGACTCCAAAAGGCTGTTCGCGGGACAAAATGAGAGATTGAGGGTCTCTTTTAGGCCCTCTTAACTCTTCCATTCCCTCGATAGCCCCTCTCGCCGGCGCTATAAGCGCGCCGGAAGGCTGAAAGGACGATGACGCAAGCATGTACTACCTCAATAAGTGCCGACCATCCCTCTCAAACGAATCTACAAGCGATTCAGAGGTGGAAAGCGACGAGGTCATGATACCGACAGGCGAAAGTATAACCAACTTTCTCGGAGTATTTGTTATATTATTTTTTTGTTAGTGGGGGCCGACTTCACACTCCGCGTACCAGCGCTCGAAATCCTTGCATTATCAGGCATTTCCGCTCTAACAGTCGCGTCAGAACAGCGCGCTCGCGGCCTCCCGTACGGATCCCCACAGAGTCTCGCTGCGGCCCAAAAAGCCACATTCCATCTAATAGCGCCACATCGCTACTACTCGAGCACCAGCTTCGCGAAGCGGTAGACAAGCTTCTTGGTCTCTTCGAAGGAGTCAAACTTGATAATGATCGTGGCCGATGTGCTCTCTCCACTCACCGATTCGACAACACCTTTGCCGAAGGTTGGATGTATCACACGAACACCCGCCGCCAACTGCTCAAGGGCTGCGGGGCTCTTATCGAAGTACTCCTTGGGAGTGGTCGGTTGCTTCTGTATCGCATCTGCTGGCGTGAGCAGATTTTTAATCTGATCAAGCGAAACTCCAACGCGCGGCTCTGGCGGAGGAATTCGTTTCTGCGACTTCTTTCGTCCCCAACGTCCATGGTCTTCATCCATGTCATAGCTCTGGGGCTCATCCTCGAATGAAAACCGCGGATAGCCATTCATGAAGGTAGCGCCCTGCGACCGCTCCGTTCCAACCGGCTCCATCGCCGAGGGCTCGACATCTTTGCAGAAGCGGCTGACGATCCGTGCACCACCGGAGCTCCCTGAGCTTCCACCAGACGCAAACATTCCTCGGTAGTAGGCACGCGTGAAGTAGAGCACCCGCATGGCTCGAGTAATTCCTACGTAACAAAGCCGTCGCTCCTCTTCGAGCGCTGTATTGTCATCCAGTGAGCGGTAGTGGGGGAGGATTCCCTCTTCAAGTCCGCTCAAGAAAACGACCGGGAACTCTAATCCCTTGGCGAGATGCAGCGTCATCAGAGAAACGGTATCGACTTTTTCAGCAGGCTCGGCTCCACTCTCATTCGCTGGGATATCCGCTCCTGATGTGAGCGATACTCGATCGAGGAAGTCTTTGATCACTGCCTCGGTTTCAACACCTTCTCGCTCCATGGTTCGACCGAGTGCTTCAAGCTCTTGAAGGTTTTCGATTCGAGACTGTGCTGCGGGATCCTTCATTGCTGCGAGTTTCGGGCCGTATTCGCTCTTCTCAACGATGGCTCGAATAAGCTCCCCGAGCTTTACCGTCTGGCTGTCCTGCTTGAGCTCCGCCATCAACTCAAGAAACTTCCGGACACTCTTGTTGCTCTTTGCGACCTCAAGCGAGGCTTGCAAGTAGGGGACAGACTTCGCCTGTGCCTCTTGAACGATCTCTTGAACTGCCTGCGCGCCGATACCACGAGGAGGCGTGTTCACAATCCGTTGGAACGCCTGATTGTCGGCTGGGTTAACCAAAAGCCGGAGATACGCCAGGATATCTTTAATCTCTTTTCGGTCGAAGAACTTAAGGCCGCCAAAGATCTTATACGGCACCTTGGCACGCACGAGCGCTTCTTCGAGTGCGCGAGTTTGTGCATTTGTTCGGTAGAGCACCGAGATGTCGGAGTACTTAAACTCGTGCTGAACAAGCTTTTTAATCTCGGCGGCGATGAACTCTGCCTCCATGTTCTCATCGTACCCAATAAAGGTCCGAATCTGCTCTCCAGCTTCGCCTGAGGTCCAAAGCTTCTTTGCTTTACGGGCTTTGTTCTTCTCAATCACACCGTGCGCTGCATCAAGGATCGTTGCAGTCGAGCGATAGTTTTGCTCAAGCTTAATAACTTTGGTGTTCGGATAATCCTTTTCGAATTCCAGGATGTTGGTGATATTTGCTCCCCGAAACCCGTAGATCGACTGGTCATCATCACCTACGACAAAGAGGTTTCGTCGCGGCTCGGCCAGAAGCCGAATAAATCGATACTGCGCTTTATTGGTATCCTGGAACTCATCAACTAAAAGATAGTGGAGTGCGTGGCGGTAGTAATTGAGAACATCAGGAAACTCCTGGAGCACTCGCACCGCATTCATAAGGAGATCGCCGAAATCCATCGCATCAGCTTGGAGTAGATACTTCTGATACCGATCGTAGACCTGGGCTTGAAGATCCGTTTCCACATTGAAGGCTTTACTGGCAGCCTCACTTGGAGAGATCAAGTTGTTCTTGGCCCGATCAATAGCGCGAGTAAATGTATCGAGAGGAAAACGATCTTCATCGATGCTCAGATCTTTAAGCACCTGCTTTAAGACGCCCTTGGTATCCTGGTCGTCGTAAATGACGAATTTATTGGTATAGCCCAAGTGTGATGCGTTGTGCCGCAAGATTCGCAGCCCCGCCGAGTGAAACGTTGAGATCCATACGCGCCCGGCCTGTTCGCCGAGGAGTCCAAAGAGCCGATTTCGCATCTCTTCGGCAGCTTTATTGGTGAAAGTCACGGCAAGGATTCGATCGGCCCAGACTCCGTTGTTCAGTATGAGATTTGCGACTCGGTGGGTCAGCACGCGGGTCTTTCCGCTCCCAGCACCTGCCAACACAAGAATCGGCCCCTCACCATGAAGAACGGCTTCTTGCTGTGGCGGGTTTAATCCCCGTAAGAGGTCGGGAAGGGCGTCTGTACTTGCGGACATCGTAGCTTCACTTCCACCAAATAATTCGTTTTGATCACCGAGCATCGGACCTACGCACCAACTTCTGAAAAACCGGTCCCTCTCTTAAAGGAGACCATGATACAAAAGAAAAGGGAGACCGAGATCTCCCTTTTCGCAGCATAAGAAAAAGATTCTGAAGACAATAGCGAGAAGCACCGCTTCAAACAAATGGTTCGTCGTTTATCGAAGCCGACGAGCGATCTGCTGATCGCGAAGCGATATCTTGGCAACGCTACATGACACAGCGATCGGGTTCCGCATCGGCAGCCCCTGAAAAACGAGCTTGCCGATGTACGCCAACGTGAGCGCCGCACACATGAAATCGATTCCTGTAACGAGCATTCCTGTTTCCATACTCTCCTCCGTCGTTTCGTTTCTATCTTTTTTCTATGTCAAAACACCTAGGGGTTCAAGTATTTTTCTATATACAATCGAATCTCCCTCTCAAAAAGTTGCGCCACTTCACAAGATCAACCCCTTACCACCGCAAACGAGGTTTGCAGAGGTGCATTCGGCAGGTGCCAGTGATACCTTTGGGCGATGTCTTCTCAATACAACCGCAAGGACCACCTGTATCACAAGGCTAAGGACGAGGGGTACCGCTCCCGAGCCGCCTACAAGCTCAAGGAGATTCAGGCCTCCTACAAGATCATGAAGCCGTCATCGCACGTCCTCGACGTTGGAGCGTGGCCGGGCGGTTGGACGCAGGTCGCCCTTGAGTACCTCGGGCCACATGGCACGGTTACCGCAATCGACCTTCAGGCCTTAGACCCAATCGATGACCCACGTTGCCGCCTCATCGCCGGCGATGCTCGCGACCTTGAAGAGATCCTTGGAAATCCAGGCCCATGTTTTGACTGCGTAATCTCTGACATGTCCCCGAAACTCACCGGCATCAAAGAGGCGGATCAAGCAGGGACCGTGGCCTGCGCCGAACTTGCGCTCTATGTTGCGCAACAGCTCCTCGCTAAGGACGGAAGCTTCGTCGCCAAGGTGTTTAAGGGTGGAGAGGTAGAAGGGTTTGTCAAATCTGCGCGGCCAATGTTTAATAAGTTGGTGCGAACTGAACTACAGTCCACACGAAACTCCTCCAATGAGTTTTATGTCATTGGCCTAGGCTTCAAACGTTAAGCATCCAGCCTCGAATTCATGAACGTACTAACCACCGTCGAGCACTTTGGAACCTTTGTCATCGAAACAACGGAGCGATGGGGCCGCGCGTGGATCTTCCTCTTTCGCTCATTCTCGGCTTTGCTTCGACCGCCGTACCGACCATACCTCTATCTCTCTCAACTCTTTCAGATCGGTGTAAATTCAACGCTCGTTATCGCCTTGATCGGTCTCTTTACCGGAGCCGTCCTTGCGGTGCAGGGTGAGTACACCTTGTCAAAATTCGGTGCCAACGCCTACACCGGCCCGGCTGTCGCGTTGAGCCTCATTCGAGAGCTTGGGCCTGTACTGACAGCCTTGATGGTGATCGGTCGAGCAGGTTCTGCTGTAACGGCAGAGCTTGGCATCATGCGAATCACCGAGCAGATAGATGCTCTTCGCTCAATGGCTGTTGATCCAATTAAATACCTCATGGCGCCGCGGCTTGTTGCTGGCGTCATTGCGATGCCACTTCTCTGCGGCATGTTCAACGTAATAGGCATTTTCGGAGGCTACATCGTCGCCGTTGGGCTGCTTGGGCTTAGTGCCGGAACCTTCATGAGTCAGATCGAATCTGCCGTAGGGCTAGTAGACATCTATTCCGGATTTATTAAAGCTACCGTGTTCGGTCTCATCTTCGGATGGGTCAGTTGCTATAAGGGCTACACCTGTGGATTCGGCGCCCAAGGCGTGAATAAAGCAACGACTCAATCCGTCGTTACCGCATCGGTAGCTGTTCTTATCGTGGATTACTTCCTTACGAGCGTTCTCACTCGCGTTTTCATGAAATAGTAGATGATATCTGTTCGGAACGTTCACAAGAGATTCGGCTCCCAAGTAGTTCTTAACGGAGTGAGTCTCGATATTGAGCCAGGCAAAACAACCGCAGTGGTTGGTCCAAGCGGAGTAGGGAAGTCAGTTCTCCTAAAGCTCATCATGGGTATTATGACCCCTGAAAAGGGCGAGGTGTATATCGGCGGTGAGAACATGACCGCGGCTCGCTCTGAGCGTGCCCGAAACGAGATCCGCAGCTCACTCGGCGTGCTCTTTCAATCGGCAGCGCTCTTCGACTCGCTTTCCATATACGACAATATCGCCTTCTCTCTTCGGGAGCGGATCGGGCTTAGCACCTCCAAGTCTCATCGCCGCGTACTTGATATGGCAGACTCTCTGAGTCTCACCCCGTATCTGAAAAACTTTCCCGAACAGGTCTCCATCGGCATCCGCAAGCGAGTAGGTATGGCCCGAGCCCTCATCACTGAACCCAAAGTTCTTCTCGTAGACGAGCCAAATACCGGTCTCGACCCCCTCGATGGACAGGAGGTGTACGATTTAATTAACGCGTGTAAGATTCAGTGGGGTTTTACGGGGCTCGTCATAAGCCACGAGCTTCCAGAGGTGTTTCAAGTCTCGGACCGTGTTGCTATGATCCTCAACGGCGAGATAATCATCGAAGGAACTCCTGCCGACCTTATGGCCTCAACAAACCCGGCTGTGCAGCAATTCCTCAATGGGAGAACGGATGGACCAATCAAAATTCAATAACGCCCCGCAAACTCCGCAGCTCGCGGTACCAAAGCGCACGTTCTCACTCGAACTCTTTGTGGGTCTTTTCGCCGCTGCGGGCGTAGGAGCCGCTGCCTACCTCGCTGTAGGGCTTGCCGGTCTTGAGATCGGAACGAGCAACACCTACACCGTGTACGCCGAGTTCGATAACATCTCGGGTCTTAAATACGGTGCCTCTGTTGAGATAGCGGGTGTACCGATCGGGGTTGTTTCAGATATCATCCTCAAAGATCCCCAGGCGAAGATAGCCCTGAAGCTCAACAAGGAAGTCAAGATTAAGGACGACGACATCGCCTCAATCAGAACCAAGGGAATCATTGGAGATCGCTACGTAAAGATCTCTCGTGGTGCCTCCGATACGTACATACCCGCGGATGGAACGATAGTTGAGACTGAGTCGGTAGTGGATCTTGAAGATGTAATCGGCAAGGTCGTGCACAGCCTCACCGGCGAGAAGGACGAAGAGAAGAGCGACGAAAAGACAGACGAGAAGAAAAGCTAATTCGCCGCTCTCAGGAGAATGTGCGACACAGGAGACCCGACCATGATACAGAAACTTTCCCTCTTACTGGCATTCGTAGCGCTAACCTTTAACGCCATCCCAGCGCTCGCCGATGTGACAGCTTCGCCCAAAGCGGACATGCAAAAGACCATCGATGACATCATCTCAATTGCCGGAGCGTATCCTGGTGATGCTCAGCAAACCGTTCGCCGCAACAAGCTCCGGGAGCTTATCAATCCAAAGTTTAACTTTGCGGAGATGTCCAAGCGCTCTCTCGGTCCAAACTGGAACGATATCACTCCAGAGGAGCAGGAGGAGTTTACCAAGGTATTCTCTGAGCTTCTTGCTCGCACCTACCTCTCGAAGATCGAGACCGTAAAGCCTGGCATGGTCAAAGTTGAGAGTGAGCAGGTAGAACCCCCGCGAGCGATCGTGAAGACAGTTGTTGTAAGCAAAGGAGATACCTTTCCGATCGATTACAAGCTCTCGATTCACAACAACTCTTGGCAGGTATACGACGTTGTAATTGAAAATATCGGTCTTGTTGCGAACTACCGAAACGAGTTCTCCGGCATCATCCGCAAGGAGAAGTTCTCGGGCCTCATGGAACGTCTGCGCAAAAAGATCGCGTAACGAGAACCCAATGACCCTCGAAGAAGTTTTAAGCTCGTACTCAAAAGGCCCTCAAACTGGCGTCTTTACCGACGGCGGATGCCAACCAAACCCAGGTCCAGGCGGATGGGGTTTCGTCTACGTTGTCGATGGAAAGGTAATAAAGCAGGACCACGGGCATTCACCGGATACGACCAACAACCGCATGGAGCTAACAGCTCTGATCAAGGCGTTTACGTACCTCCCAGACGATGCTGATATTGAGATTCACTCCGATAGCCAGCTCTGCGTGAAAACGATCAACGAGTGGGCCGCGTCGTGGGAGAAGCGGGGCTGGAAGCGCAGCACAGGTCCGATTGCAAATCTCGATCTCGTCAAGGAGCTCTATGCGCTCCACAAAGCGAAACCCAGGGTTCGCTTGCAGTGGATAAAGGCCCATAACGGATGGTTATGGAACGAGTACGCAGACTCGCTCTCAACGGCATGGACACGAACAACGCTCTAAGATCAGCGATAGCCCCTCTGCTTCGACTCGTACGCACCCGAGCCACACGCTTTGCACTACTGTCTCTCACAGCAATCCTCTCGGCGTGCTGTATTCAGGTGTCGATGATTGATGTCCCGCCACTTGAAGCGGCGATACCTCGTGTATACACCATCGCCGCACACCGCGGAGTTCTTCGTCGCGGAACTCTCCCCGATAACTCGTTAGCCGCGATTCGCCAATCGGTTGAAGCTGGCGTTCCTTTTATCGAGGTCGATGTCAGACGTTCTGATGACGGTGAGCTTTTTCTCTTTCACGATGGAAGCTTTCAACGAGGAAATTCTGAGGCGCCCCCCGAACTTCGCGAGCGCCCGATTCAGTCCCTCTCACGAAGAGAACGTGAGAGTGTGTACCTCGATGACGCTCACACGCAAACGGTTCCAACACTTGCCCAGGCGCTTGAGCTAGTCCGAGGTTCTCACAGCACCCTGCAGTTAGATCTCAAAGGCGAATCGGACCTCCTTACCACCAGCACCCTCGATCTTGTGCTGTCGAAACATCAGCTCGCGCAGGTCTTAGTACAGATACGAAGCCCGGAGCGAGTCGGACTCGTTCGAACTCGATATCCATCGGCTCGAATT
>JBIIYC010000043.1:0-17294 GCA_044347025.1 Bdellovibrionota bacterium | reverse complement strand
GTCGAAGGAGTCCTCATTCGGGATCTTCCGTTTTGGGGAGTTCACCTGGTTTTCACCCATCACGCGACGGTTCGAGATGTCTCCATTCAGACCTCCCTGGTGAATAACGACGGCGTCGATATCGACTCCTCAACGTATGTTCTCGTTGAGCGGTGCCGGTTAAGCACAGGCGATGATAGCATAGCTATTAAGTCCGGTCGTGACCGAGATGGCAGACATGTGGGAGCACCGAGTGAGGATATCGTGATACGCGATTGCACGATGACTCGCAGCAAGAGTGGGGGAATAGCGATCGGAAGTGAGATGTCAGGGGGAGTTCGCCGCGTATACGTACTCCGGTGCACAATGGGGCACGTCGAGACCGCAGTGAATATAAAGTCAAACTTGGATCGTGGCGGAGTTGTTGAGCATCTTCGTGTGTGGAATCTGAGCGTTACACGAAGCGTTCGTGTTCTGCAGATAACAACGTCCTATCATGGCTATGCTGGAGGAAAAAACCCACCGCTTCTCCGAGATATTGAGATCGATGACGTGCGCTGCGACTCGGCGGAGGTAGGTATAACGCTTCTCGGAGTACCGGAGGCTCCGATTGAGCGAGTTGTCGTGAAGGGGCTGACGATTCGTCAGGTCAAAACGCCTCTGACGGCAAGCCACATCCAGGATGTCTCGTTTACGGGAGTTCTCATGAACGGTACCCCGGTGAGGATCTAGCCGGCATTGACCCAGCAGGATGGTAAAAACGGTTCCGTCGCGAGCATTGTGAGGGTTGTGACTAAACCAAGCGGATACGATGAAAGCAACGGACCCGACTTCGCTAAAGCTTCGTCGCGGCATCAGCGATTCAGGGCGCGCCGGAGTCTCGGTCGAGCGCTCGCCGGAGGCTGAGATACGTTAAGCATTGTTTCGGCGGCACCAACGAAGTTGCCGTGTCCGCCGCCGCCTTGGCGTGGGAGGAAGTCAAAATATAAAAATCTGCACCAGGAGATCCTTGTGCGCCCCGCTAGGTGGTTGATTCTAATTGATAATTGCTCTCCGGGGCGGTGGCGGCCTGTTTGAATAGCTCGGCGCTATGGCATACGCTGAGGGGGCGTCGTTATACGAGGTATACATCATGACTTTTATAGGCTCGGTAGCAGAACTTGAACGCCGTCGTGCGAGTGGCCAATCTCCCCAAGGGGGTGCAGCACCTGATTTCTCTGAATTGGTGCTTCCTTCCGAGTTGGAGCCGACGGTGAAAGCAAATGAAGTCCGCACGCAGATACTCAATCAGCTGCTTGAGAAGCAATGGAATCACCCCTTGGATACCAAGGTAATGGCAGCTATCGCCAGGCTTACAGGGGTCGACTCCCGTAGTACCATCTTACTGGCAGCGGATTACGTTTGGCGAGATAATCGAAAAGAGTTGCCAACTGGCCATTCGAAGACTGCCTATCAAGAGCTTCTCGTGAAGGTAATTGTCGACGAGCAGCTAGCTGTGTCTTGAGACCCGTCTTTGCTCGATGAAGTGGGCAGAGCTTTGCGGTGTGCTCCTAACCGCGATTGAGTGTTGCCACGAGCTCTTCGAGCAGCGCGGGGCCAGCAACGACGATGTTATCGATGAAGAGGTCGCCCGGATAGAGAGCGGTGATTCTCTGCGAATCGTTTTCATAGATAAAATGTCCGATACGAGCACCAGCCTCTTGGGCAATGAGCCCACCAGCAACGCAGTCCCACGGATGTAAGCACTCCTCGTAGTAGGCGTCGAGGCGGCCACACGCGACCCAGCATAGATCGAGAGAAGCAGCTCCTACTCGACGAATATCTCGGCAGCGCCGGAGAACTCTTTCGAGCCGAGCACAGATATTCGCAGCATTTGCGCGATCGTACGGAAAGCCCGTTGCTACTAGGGCGTCTGCTAGAGCCTCAGTGCCGCTGATCGCGATCGGCGCGCCGTTCAGGAATGCTCCTCCACCCTTCACCGCTGTAAAAACCTCCCCTACAAATGGCGCTGCAACCACACCTATTTGAGTTGTACCATTGAGTGCACACCCGATTGATATTCCCACCTGATGGTGTCCGTGTGCATAATTTGTGGTGCCATCAATCGGGTCAATAACCCAGACGTATCCCGTTCCATACTCCGCTGGAGAAAGCTCCTGGGCTGTTTCTTCCGCAAGTATTGTATGATCGGGAAACGTCTCGCGAATCGTTTCGATGATGACTTTTTCGCAGGCGATGTCCGCGGTGGTTACGAGATTGCGATCTCCCTTAAAAGACACCGAAACCGATAGAGATTCTCGTTGAGATCGAGCTATCTGTGAAGCTCGATCCGCGGCACGAAGAGCAACTTCAAGAAGCGCTTGAGAGGAGGGTGAAGACATGGCGTCGTCCGTATAGCAAAAGAGGGTTTCCGTGTACTGCGAGTACGTCAGTATGTCAGGGATTATATCTCAGAGCAATTGAGCCCCGTGCTCGATCAGGCGAAGATATCAAGGGTGTATTTGCCGAGATCTCGCGCTGTTTGGACGATCGCGATACCGCTCCTAATCTGTAGCGTATCGAGGTGAAGGTCGATCAGCGGTCTGACCGGATCTTCGGTCGAGTCTGGGGTAAACGCACGCACTATCTGTGCCGAGTCGAGCGCCGCGCGGGAAGAGCCTTCTTGAATCGCTGCGAGTCCTATCCTCAGAATTCCGTCCATGAACTCAGAATCGACTGATATGAGTCTTTAGTTGAGGATACCAGCCTTTTTCGGGAAAGAATGCTGCTACTGTAAGAAAACAATTCCAAATTGTTCGTTGTTTGATTATACAAGGCTACGTACATTCGCTACGAGCACTACGAAAAGGTCGCATCATGTCTCATATTCTCAAAAGTATCCCAAAGGGTGAAAAGGTTGGACTCGCATTTTCCGGGGGCCTTGATACCAGTGTTGCCGTTGCATGGATGCGAGAGAAGGGGGCTATCCCGTATGCCTATACGGCGCATCTTGCCCAGCCTGATGAGGATGACATCGAGTCGATTCCATCTCGCGCAATGACCTACGGGGCCGAGAAGGCGAGGCTTGTTGATTGTCGAGCTGACTTGGTTCGGGAGGGATTGCTCGCGCTGATGTGTGGAGCGTTTCACATATCAACGGCCGGTAAAACGTACTTTAATACAACTCCGCTTGGTCGCGCAGTAACCGGTACTAAGTTAGTAGCAGCGATGGCTGAGGATGGAGTGGGTATTTGGGGGGATGGTAGCACCTACAAAGGGAATGACATCGAGCGATTCTATCGATATGGCCTTTTGGTAAATCCCGATCTGCGAATCTATAAGCCGTGGCTGGATGAAACGTTCATCGCAGAATTGGGAGGGCGCGCTGAAATGAGTGCGTTTCTTACGAACAAGAATCTTCCCTATCGAGCCTCGTCGGAAAAGGCATACTCAACTGACGCAAATATTTGGGGCGCCACGCACGAAGCGAAGCGACTTGAATTTTTGGATGAATCAGAGAAGTTGATCCAACCCATCATGGGTGTTCGCTCATGGGATCCAAGCGTTGCGATACTTCCGGAGCAGGTCTCCGTGACGTTCCAAGAAGGGCTTCCTGTGATGCTCAATGGAAAGGAGTTTGCGAGCGAAGTGGATCTTGTTTTGGAAGCTAACAAGATCGGAGGTCGTCACGGTCTAGGGGTATCTGATCAGATCGAGAATCGAATCATTGAAGCAAAGAGTCGCGGAATTTATGAGGCTCCTGGTATCAAGCTGCTTCACATCGCGTATGAGCGTTTGATTTCAGGTATCCATAATGAAGATACGATTGATCAGTACCGCACAGCAGGGTATCGCCTGGGTAGATTGTTGTACCAAGGGCGGTGGTTTGATCCACAGGCGATGATGATTAAAGAATCGCTGATTCGCTGGGTTGGGAAAGCGATATCGGGAACGGTAACCCTTGAGCTACGCCGGGGTGATGACTATTCAATCCTCAACACAGAGAGCCCTCATTTGACCTACCATCCCGAGCGTTTGACGATGGAGCGAGGCGGAGAGGGGTTTTCGGCCCATGATCGTATCGGCCAGCTTGCTCTCAGGAACCTCGATATAGCCGACACTCGTGCAAAGATTCAAGTCTATCGCAAGGCAGGGGTCATAGGGACTAACGCTTCCATAACGGATCTTCTCGAATAGTCTCGACGACCGGCTTTACGATTGGCGTGGGCATGTCGGTATGGTATTCCGATAATCCTAGCGCAGTGCCGCGTGCATCGGGGATGCTTGGATGAGTATGCAAAGAAGCGCTTCGACATGAACCTCTTGATACAACAGCTCAGACGCATAGTATTGCTCGGCTCGATACGTTTAATGCCGCTCTGCGGGCTTTTGAGTGTGGTGAGCGAGCTGTTGCGGTGGAGTTGTTTGGTCAGATTTCCGGTGATCCGGTGAGCGGTGCGTATCTCGCATGCATGCGGGATGAATACGGCCGAGCTGAGTTACGCCCCGTGTGGGTATTATTGGAGAAGTAGATGACAATTGAGATTGCTGCCCCACGCGAGGCGCTCGATGAAAAGATGCGGGTTGCCGCTCGAGCGATATTCGATGTTCTTTCACAGCGAGCCAAGCTCGAGCCACTTGTCATTGGACTGTGTGGTGGGCGGAGTGTAGTGGGCCTTCTGGGAGCTCTCCTTACGGAGTCCAGGGAGCAACCTCGCGATATCCTCGAACGCATCCAGTTTTTTATGGTGGATGAGCGAATCGTACCACTGACCGATGCGCAGAGTAACTTCGGAGGTCTTAAGGAGCTGTTCTTCGATAAACTCCTACAGGACGGATCGATTCGGTCTGAGCAGCTTCACCCTTTCGTTGGAACCCCAGCTCACTCGCAGGAGGCGTGTCGTGGCTATGGTGCTGAACTTGAGCGATTCGGGGGGCGTTTCGACGTGGTGGTGCTCGGAATGGGTGAGGATGGACACGTTGCTGGACTCTTCCCGCATCATCCACTCCTGGAGGAGCGGAGCAGAGGATTCCTGGCCTTCTCAGACTCGCCGAAGCCCCCGCCTGAGCGGATGACCGCAAGCGCATCGTTGGTGTGTGCCTCAACTCTCTCAATCCTGCTTGCACTCGGTGAGGGCAAACGCGCGGCGTGGGATTCCTTCAAGAACCCAGCGCTGAGCGTTGCTGAGTGCCCAGCCAAGATGGTGCTCGACACGGCACGGTGCTTGGTGGTTACGGACCTGGCGGATGGCGACTAAGCGCCTTGCGTAGGTAGGCCGAGCCATTATTTTTAACCTACTAAACGGCAGTTGCCACGCTGGGAGTGCTGCGGACCGTGGAAATAACTTGTGCTTTTGAGCACCTGCGCCATGTTCGGCCCGTTACAGGGCTGTTGGTACATTTCAAACAGGTTGTGAATCGTATTTCGTGTAGCCTCATCCAAATAGATACCAGGCATATGTATCACAAATACTGGTGGTGCATGGGCTCGGTAGGCCCATCTTGATAGCCCTCCTCGTTTGGGAAATCAAGGAACGGCACTGATGGGCATGCAGGGCTTTGTTGGTTGTACTTCAACAACGCCTGTGACCGATTGTGGGGGATGTTTCGCCTCGCAGAGGTTGCTCACCAGAGTCGCGAATAAGCGACTCTGTTAATCTCCCAAGGAGGGAGCGTTTGAAACTACACTCAGCGGCTAATTTAGTAGACGTTTCAACAGAGTGGCCCGATAGTTTTTCTCAAGAATCCCGCGATTCGCATTCGCATCGCCGACATAAGCCGAAAAAGCGAGAGCACTTTCCCCATAACCAGGATCCCGAAACCGAAGACTGCTTCGGTGATAGTGAGGACGATGTCCAGGTCTCCTCTCCGAACGGTATTCAATTCTGTTCGCGCTCTGAGGCGATATGTGCGGAGCTTCTGCAACGCTACGTACCTCATTTCGAGCTTCAGAATGGCCTGACATTTCAGGTTCCCATCGGCAGGGATCAGCGTGGTAATGTATTGGCCGTCGATTTCCTCGTTGATGGAGTTCTGTTTGAGTATCATCCGGCGAGGCTCTTCAAGAATAGACGACGCTTCGGCGATTTCCTCAACAAACAAGAGTACCGGGCGTATACCCAGATGTATCACTCTTTACGGCGAGAGCAACGAGAGTTCTTTCAAGAGGCGATGCGGGCCCGAGTCACACGAAACTATTACGCGAAACGAAGAGCCATCCTTGATCAGCACCCCACCTATCGCCGGATGGAGTTAGTTGTAGCAACGACCCCTGAGGAGTTCTACGCCCTGATACTGAAGCGTTTTGGAAAGAACGTGCCTCGTTCAGTGGAACGATTCATGGCGATCTTTGAAGAGCTGCGTTCCTCTCTCCCTGCGTAAAGGCGCTCTCGTCGATTGGGTCCGCCGTTCGCAACCTTGAGTGCGTGCTCCTCGTACGTCATCGCGGAATCGAGTGCGCGACGCTGACGACCCTTCTTATTGAAGGAGGAGGCTTTTATCGATATCGATCGTCGCGCGACTTTTTAGCAGAGCGAGTGTCGACTCCACGGTTTCTCGGGCGCTCTCTTGTCCTGCTTGTTGCTGATACTTCCCGAGGGCCTCTGCGCCTTTGACAGCTTTTGGATCGGGGCGCTCAATCTTCTGAACCGCTGCTACAGCAAAGCCACTACCGGTTGTGTAGAACTTTGGAAGAGCAAACGGGGCGACTTTGCTGGCGAATACATCGTTTCGCATGTCTGGAGAGAGGGTAGGGAATACCTCGCTCGATGGCTGCGCTCGGGAAATTGTGAAGGCAGGAGTGACGGCGTATCCCCGCTCCTGAGCAATCCGCTCGAGACCGGCCGGATCTTTTTGTACGGCTTCAAGAAGCTCTCGGACCGCTGTTGTGGCGAGCTTCTTCGCCTCGTCACGGGTGTATGCGGCGAGAACCTTCTCGCGAACCTCCTCGAACGGTGGAGTCGTCGGCTCCTTAAACTCTCGTATTTGTAGCGCAACGGAGGTGTCTCCAGCATCGACAATCGTGGCTATCAGTCGCTCCGCGGCTGGAATCTGCATCGCCTGTTGAGTCAGCCCTCGGAGGAGAGGATCCGGGTCCTGACCCTCCTGGCTCAAGGTGGCAGACTTGGGAGCCGGAAGTCCCATGGACTTGGCTACATCCGCCACCGAGGTGGAGTTCTTCTTGGCAAGTTCAACGACTTCTCGAGCCTTGGCCGCGGCGTATGAGGGGGCCTCGCGGGAGCGAATTGCTGCTTCGATCTCTGGCTTAACCTGCTCTAATGGCTTCAGGGAAGCCTCCTTCTTCTCCTCAATCTTTACGATCTCAAATCCATAATCCTCTTCGATGAGGTCCGTAATACCACCAACCGGGGTATTGAACGCCGCTTCGTCGAACTTCTGTGAGCCAGCGCCACGCGATATCCATCCTTTGTCTCCACCCGCAAGCTTGGCAGGAAGGTCGTCGGAGTACTGCTGTACCAGCTCAGCGAATGGCTTACCCGCGACTGCCTCGTCGTGAGCCTTCTGAGCTTTTGCTCGCGCTGCAGCCATCGCCTCAGTGTTGCTCTCTTTGGGATAGAGGATCTTGATCGATCGAGCATGAATCTGCTCCGGGGTCTTAAATTGATTCTGATTCTCCGAGTAGAAGAACTCGACGTCTTGAGCAAGAACGGGAACATCTTTTTCAAAATCCTTGGGCTGGAATGCCAGGTATTCGTACGAGACTCGGGCGGGGAGGTCGTACGTGGTGGCGGTGCTCTCGTACAGCTTTGTGAGGGTTTCCTCGGTTGGTGCCGCAACCTTTGCAGTAAATTGATCTGTGGAGAGGGTCGCCGCCTTGAGGGTAAACGCGGTTTCCTCTTTGATATATTGAGATTCAATTTCGGCGGGGCTGACGAACGAGACGTCCCGGAGAACATCCAAAAGCGCTTGCCGGTTCAGTTCCTCTTGCACCTGCTTGCTGAACTGTTTGTAGGTCAAACCCAGGCTTTGTAGCATTCCCCGAACCGCGTCCGTCGAGATCTCTTTGCCAGCGAAGACTTCAGTTACGAGGTACTTCTTGACGGCCTCTTCGTCGGTAGCGAGGCCCCAGCGATCAGCCTCTTCATTGAGAAGGGTCGCATCGATCAGGCTGTCGATAGTTTGTTGAGAGACGTTGAGGTTGAATTGTTTTGCGATAGCCTCAAAATTCTCGCCGAACATTCTACGATATCGCTCCGTGATATTCTCCCGAGCACGCTCAAAATCGCGAGGTGAGATCTTGGTATCGTTGACCTGAACAGCGTATTCCTGATTGGTGCCCGTGCCATCATGGAGCACATCGAGTCCAACGCCGCTGATCATGAAGCAGACAGCGATGAACAGGAACACGTAGGTGATAAGCTTGCTGTTGCGATGGACGAATCTAATCATAGGGTTCTCTTTTCTCGTTGTGATATCTGTGAAAGGGCCGTGCCTTTCGTTATAGCGGATCCGATGGGACGTTCGTACAGATCTCCCAGTGGACCTCCTCGTGGACGGCCTCAAGCACGTTGATGCAAGCATCGAGCTGCTCGGGGGTGGTCAATACGCACACAATTGGTCCAGGCCCTTGGAGTGTGCGAACCGTTCCGACCCCATCGTACAGCTCAAAATATGCCTGGAGAAGCACGACCTGGCTACGGGGAACTTCGAGGTAGAGAGCCACAGCGCTTGGATCTATGAGCTGGGCGGCATCGCGGAGTCGGTCGGTACCCATGGCCTTTACTGTTTGCGAGTAGCGGCTTCCTGACGGATTAGCTCATTGACCTTCTTCGGGTTGGCTTGTCCACCAGTGGCTTTCATAACTTGCCCCACAAAGAAGCCGTGAAGTCGCTCGTTGCCACCGAGGTAGCCCGCCAGCTGCTCGGGATTACCATCGAACTCCCGACGGATAGCTGCCAATATCTCCTCGTCGTTGCTGAGCTGCTTGAGACCCTTTTCCTGGACGATGGTGTTGGGATCTTTGCTGCTAGAGAACATCTCCTCGAACACGGTCTTGGCCATCTTTCCAGATATCACGTCCGTTTCGATGAGCTTGATCAGTTCCCCAAGATTTTGGGCAGACACCGGAGACTCTTCGATAGTGAGGCTCGCCTTGTTAAGGGCACCAAAGAGCTCAGAGGTGACCCAGTTGCAGGCGGCTTTGGCGTTGCCTCCCGCAGCGACCACCTGGTGAAAGAATTCGACCGACGCGCGCTCGGTGGTCAGTACGGTGGCATCGTACGGCGAGAGACCAAACTCCTCTACGAGTTCGTTTGCCCATTGAGCAGGAAGCTTTGGAAGCTTTCGCTGAACCTCTCGAACCCAACTCTCCTCGACAACAACGGGAGGAAGGTCTGGATCTGGGAAGTATCGATAGTCTGCGCTTTCCTCCTTTGACCGCATCGGGCGTGTGGTCCCGTTGACGCTATCGAAGAGGAGCGTCTGCTGGACGACCTCTTGGCCTGCCTTGAGAATGGCGGTTTGTCGCGCAATCTCATATTCAAGCGCACGCTCTACAAACTTAAAAGAGTTTAGGTTTTTGATCTCAGTTCTTGTTCCAAATGTAAGTTGGCCCACGGGACGCAGCGAGATGTTTGCATCGCATCGGAGACTTCCTTCCTCCATGTTGCCGTCACTGATCTCAAGGTAGCGAACGAGCTGTCGGATGGAGCGCAGGTACGCTGCAGCCTCAGCGGGAGAGCGTATCTCGGGCTCCGAGACGATCTCCAGGAGTGGAACGCCAGCTCGGTTTAGATCAACGAGCGATGAGTTAGTTCGACTATCATGAATATTCTTGCCCGCGTCCTCCTCCATGTGGATACGCTTGAGGCCGACTGTCCGCTTCGCTTCCCCCATGAAAAAATCGACGTGCCCGCGCTCGCAGATCGGCTCGTCGAACTGAGATATCTGATATCCTTTGGGTAGATCGGGGTAAAAGTAGTGTTTTCGAGCGAAGCGGTTGAAGCGCCGGATCTCGCAGTTTGTTGCCAAGCCGAGCATAATTGCAAATTCAACAGCGCGCTTGTTGGTGACTGGAAGCGCACCCGGAAGTCCCAAAGTAACGGGATCGATGAACTCGTTTGGTTCTCCTCCGTAGGCGGCAGATGCTGCACAGAATATCTTGGATTGAGTTGCGAGTTGAACGTGAACTTCAAGGCCGATGACGGTTTCGTAATCCATGTGGCGTCTCCTGAGTAACTATTGTGCTAGCGCGGGCTGCTGTGTGTGCCAGTTAGTCTCGCTTTCATACGCGGAAGCAACTTGAAAGAGAGTTGCCTCGTCCCAGGGTTTGCCGATGAGCTGGAGCCCTATCGGAAGCCCATGGGAGGTGAATCCGCAGGGGATGCTCATTCCCGGGAGCCCCGCTAGGTTCACGGGGATCGTAAAGATGTCGTTAAGATACATCTGAAGCGGATTGCTGACCTTCTCGCCTATCTTGAAAGGGGCTGCCGGCGTTGTCGGTGCAACGATCAGGTCACAGTGATTCTGGAAGGCATCTTGGAAATCCTTCACGATCAGTGAGCGAACCTTTTGAGCCTTGAGGTAGTAGGCATCGTAATACCCCGAGGAGAGCACGTATGTTCCAACCAAGATACGTCGCTGAACTTCCTTTCCGAACCCTTCGCTTCGCGACTTTGCGTACAGCGTCTTGAGATCAAGCTGTCCCTCGGCCCTGTGACCGTAGCGAATACCGTCGAATCGAGCGAGATTCGAGGAAGCCTCGGCTGGAGCAAGGATATAGTACACCGAGACGGCGAGCTCTGTGTGAGGTAGCGAAACCTCTACCGGAATAGCCCCGAGGCCCTCCAGGGTTTTCAGGGCCGTTTGAAGAGATTGTTTAATGTCAGCATCGAGGCCCGCAACGAAGTACTCCTTCGGAATACCGATGCGAAGACCTTTAATACTCTTGCCCACACTCTCTTCAAAGTTTGGAACCGGTTGATTCACGGATGTGGCGTCATTCGGATCCACACCGCAGATAGCTTGGGTAACGAGCGCGCAATCACGAACGTTACGCGCAAATCCTCCAACTTGATCGAGTGAAGACGCATACGCGATCACTCCGTAACGACTTACGCGCCCGTACGTGGGCTTTAGCCCGACGATGCCGCAGAACGAGGCTGGCTGCCGGATCGACCCACCCGTATCAGTGCCAAGAGTGATCGGGCAGATTCCTGCGGCTACAGCGGCGGCCGATCCACCACTGGAACCGCCAGGAACGTATTCAGGATTCCATGGGTTTTGCACGGGTCCGTATGCTGAGTTCTCGTTGGAGGAGCCCATGGCGAACTCATCCATGTTGAGCTTCCCGATCGAAACCGCTCCTGCGGTCTTGAGCTTCCTCACCACGGTTGCGTCATATGGGGGGATGAAATTGTGAAGGATCTTGCTGCCTGCCGTTGTGCGGATTCCCTTCGTACAGATTACATCCTTGATGCCGACAGGGACTCCCAAGAGAGGCCCCTGCTTCCCGGCTTTGAGTAGGGAGTCGACCTGTTCTGCTTCCTTCAGGGCGGACTCTGTCGAGACTTCAATGAAACAGTTGAGTGATGCCAAGCGCGAAGCTTTGTCGAGTGACGCTTTTGTCACTTCGACGCACGAGAATTGCTTGGACTGAAGTCCCTCTCTGATGGCGGATATGGAAAGTGCTGCAAGATCTGTCATGGTTCTTTACTCCACGATAAGTGGAACACGGATGAAGCGACCGGAGTGATCGGGAACGTTTTGGAGGAGGCCCTCGGCGGGCAGCATCTCCTGCTGCGGGATAGCGGGATCCCCGAGAGGCGTTGCCTGAGGGGTCGTGTTCGGTGCGTACGTCACATCCTCGCGAAGAACGTTTGTTGCGCCGTGCACGTGGCTCATCGGGGCTACCGAGGATGTGTCTACCTGATCGAGTCGCTGTACGTACTCCAGGATCGAGTTTAGGTGCCCGGTGATGACAGGGGTAAACGACGACTCTAATTCGAGCCGGGCAAGGTTGGCGAGCTTTTGAACATCATCTTCGGAGATCATAGGAACTGTAGTATAATCAGGTGGTTACAATGTAAGCGCAAAATCGTCTATAATAGGCTGAATAAAGCATCTTTAGGCAGGGGAATCAATCTCGTTCGGGGGATGTTTAGACCGAGAGAAGCCTGTCATTCGAGGTACCGAGGGCGTGTATTATGGCCAAAAAATCGAACTCCTACGACTATGACATGATCGTCATAGGGTGCGGACCGGCAGGGCAGCGTGCTGCCATTCAGGCAGCGAAGTTACGCAAGAAGGTGGCAATCATCGATCGTCGAGAGGTTGTAGGGGGCGTGTGCGTGAATACCGGCACGATTCCGAGCAAATCATTTAAGGAGGCGGTGCTCTTTCTTTCAGGCTTTCGGCAGCGAAACATCTACGGCGCGGGGTATCGCGTAAAGACCGACATCAAGATGTCCGATCTCACCTTTCGCTGCAATCGCGTGATGCAGCTGGAGATCGAGGTTATTAAGAATCAGCTTAATCGCAACCACGTCGATACGCTCTACGGCCACGCCTCGTTTTTGGATCCTCACACGATAGAGATCTCCACGCACACCGGAGTGCTCCGAAAAAGCGCTGAAAAGATAGTTATTGCAGTTGGTGCGAAGCCCTATCGACCAGCGCATATTCAGTTTAATGGGAGTTCCATCTTTGATAGTGACGATGTGCTTAATCTAAAAAATCTGCCCCGAGAAATGACGGTGGTTGGAGGTGGCGTTATTGGAACTGAATATGGCTCGATGTTCGCAGCATTGGGTGTCAATGTCACCATCGTCGATGGGCGAAAAAAACTTCTGGGGTTCGCTGACGAAGAGATCATCGATACGTTTCACTATCAGATGCGCAGCATGGGCGTTCGGCTTCGATTGGGAGAGGAGGTTGATAGCTGTGCGACGCGAGAAGATAACCAAGTCGTGACGACATTAAAGAGTGGGAAAGTTATCGTGTCTGATTGCGTGCTCTACTCGGCCGGGCGAATGAGCGCTACCGAGGACCTCGGCCTCCAGAATATCGGGATTACGGCCGATGAGCGCGGAAAGCTCAAAGTAAACGAGAATTTTCAGACTGAACAACCCCACATTTACGCGGCTGGAGATGTGATTGGATTTCCTGCGCTCGCATCAACGTCCGCTCGTCAGGGACGCCTCGCAACATGTCATGCCTTCGGTGTGACGGACACAATTGTGGACGTGCCGTTACCCTTCGGTATTTATGCGATACCAGAGATCTCATTCGTGGGGCTGAATGAAGAGGAGCTCACCAAGCAGGGGGTTCCGTATGAAACAGGTATCGCGCGGTATCGAGAGATTGCCCGAGGACGATTACTCGGGGACGAGAGCGGGATGCTGAAGGTCCTCTTCGATCGGCGCACCGAGCAGGTGCTTGGGGTGCATATCATCGGAGAATACGCGACTGAGTTGATCCACATCGGGCAAGCGGTCATGGCGCTCAAAGGAGGGCTCAGCTACCTCCGAGATGCCGTGTTCAATTATCCTACCTTAGCAGAGTGTTACAAAGTGGCTGCTCTCGATGGATACAACAAGCTTCGTGCCTAAGTAGTAGTCTCCCTAGTCGGTAGCAAAGGCTTCAGAATGTGGTTTTTCGCCTAACATTCACATCCGATCGTGATAAGACGACCTCTCGTTTCGAACAGAGGAGGTGAACTCCTGCAACTCGTACAACGGCTGAGATAGCGCTGATTCCCACAGTGAGAGTTCGGTATGCCGCGTAGCGCGATGATTCAAGAGAGTGAATTGAGCCTCTGCGCACGCTTAGTGCGGGCCTTAACACACCACATTCGGGGCGATCTCTCGGTGATTACGAATGACCTAACATACCTCAGTGCTCTTGTGGACCCTCGAGAGGTTGCGCGAGCCCGAGACCGATGCACACGCGTAGCCTCGACGATTGCGAAATTAAGCGCCCTCGTTGGTACGGTTGAGAAACGGTTGGTTCCGGCTTCTGATCTTCTCCGGCTGTTTGGAGGGCAAGAAGCCGACGCTTCGCTCCGATCGCGTGAAGTCTTGGTTGACATGGCCCTCGCGAGTCGGGTCGTTTCGATGCTCCGAAAGCTAACTGGTCCATGGGAACGTTGTCATGGGAGCGCTGAGAATGGATGCCTCCTGATTCGAGTCGCACGAGGACCCGGCAGTGAGGAAGCCAGGCGATTCGTGTCGTGTAGCGCGTGTGCAGCCGATGAGCGGGGAGAGGAGGGGGTGATTGAGGAGTGTCTTGTGGATTTCATCGTGCGTGATCATGGATGGAATATGGGGATCTCCCGGCATCCGTACGGCTTTGAATTTGAGTTGAGAGTGCCATACCGCGAGGTGTCGTATGGCTGATGTTATGCTCGTCGATGATGACGGAGAGCTGCTGGTAAGCCTTGCTCGAGTGCTGTCACCGCTTCTTGTTCCGCACACGTTGTGTGCGGCAGGTTCCGTCCAGAAAGCGCTGCAGGTAGCTACTCGCGATAAGCCTTCGGTGGCGGTTATTGATCTCTGCATTGAGGAGCGACTTGGAGTTGAGAGTGGTTTTCGACTTCTGCAGCTGCTGCATCAGGAAGATCCTACGATGCGTGTGCTGGTCTTAACGGGCCACGGATCTTCCGATCACGGTATCCGAGCACTCCAGTGTGGAGCGAGTAGCTTTTTGGAAAAGCCGGTGAGCCCTGAGCACGTAGCAGCGCTGATACGTGATGCGGTTGTGCAGTGTGAGCTACGTAGGGCACATCGTGATCGCACAAGCAGCACTGGTAGCTCAGAGATGGTAGAGTTAGTTGGAACAAGTTCAGCTCTGTGCAAGCTGCGAGATGAAATAGCGTTCGCTGCTGCGACATCTTTGCCGGTGCTACTCTTAGGAGAGACAGGGACAGGAAAGAGCTTCTGTGCTCGACTCATTCACCAGCGCGGCGCGCGTGCGGCGGAGAAGTTTGTTTCCTACACTCCGAACTTTGGTGGAGGGGATATCGTTCAAAGCGAGTTGTTCGGCCATACCAAGGGAGCCTTTACGGGCGCTCTCGATTCGAGACGCGGACTTGTTTTAGAGGCTCATCGAGGAACGATGTTCATCGATGAGCTTGATGAGGTGCCCCCTGAAACGCAGGTTCGGTTGCTTGACCTTTTGCAGGAGAGGCGAATTCGTCCGATCGGATCGGATTCTTATCACAGCATCGATTGTCGATTCGTCGCCGCGACTAATACCTGCCTCACCGAGGCATTGTGCTCCGGCAAGATTCGACGAGATCTACACCATAGAATATCACACTGTACTATCTCGCTGCCCCCACTGCGGGAGAGGCGAGAGGATATTCGACCGCTAGTAACTGCTTGCATCAGGCGTCTCTCCGAGCGAGAGGGGATACCTGTGTATGACATGTCAGCAGAGGCGTTCGCACTTTGCGAGGATTCCGAGTGGGCCGGTAATATTCGGGAGCTCCATGGTACCGTCGAGCGGGGGGTATACTATGCCCACCACAGAGGCCGGAGTGTGGTGTTGCCCGAGGATCTGAGGATACAAAATACGCAGAGATCTGAGGAATCGCACACGATGCAACCTCAGCTATTTCATGATCAAGTTGAGATGTTTAAACGGAGACTCGTTCGCGAAGCGCTTGTGGCTTGTGCCGGTAATCACGTCCACGCGGCACGGTCGCTGGGGATTGATCGAGGCACTATCCGGCGGTTAGCTCAGGAACCGCTATAGCCAGAGGCAGCTCTCAGTCGCTTGCTTCAATTTTACACAGGTGTATCCTACTGAAGTAACCCAAGAACTGCTTTCGAAGCGGGGCGGGGTTTGTCGCGCTTCCCTAGGTGACTGTAGCCGTAACCGAAACAAAGCGGTCGCGTTTTCGGGGAGGTTAAAAATAGAGACTACACACGGGTTGTGTTGTGAGGAACCGGGGAGTGTCTGACCAGCGGATTACACCCTGGGTCGTGCGCCTGGAGCTTTGAGTGGTCGAAAAAGACCGAAGCGAATTGGCTGTGAATGACCGAAAACTCTGCGTAGCGTCAACGGCCTCCTATTGGTAAGCGTACTACATGAAGCAGTTTGTTGATGTTCTGGTGTATTGGGCTGTGCGAGCGACGTTCTGGCTCCTGGGACTTCTGCCGCAATCTGCTCGGGTTGCGATATTCGCCACTGTGTTTCGAGTTGCGTTTGTGGTCGTGCCACGACTTCGACGAACTATCCGGATCAACCTTGCAATAGCATTCCCGGATAAGTCCGAGGAATGGTACCGAGAGATAACCAGAAAAAACGCGACGGAGATGGGGCGTCTTCTAGCAGATACGGTGCGTTTGCCGCGTTTGGACGAGGCGTGGGTACACAGTCACGTTCAGATCCCGATCCTTGAGCGATACGCTAAGGCGCAGGGTACACCGGGAGTGCTCGTAGCTACGGGGCATCTTGGGAGTTTTGAGTTGCTTGGACATGCGATCGGACTCTATGGGTATCCGCTCTCCGCCGTAGCGAGGAAGTTTAAATCTAAGCGACTCGATACTTGGTGGACCGGTCTTCGTGAGGCGCGGGGTAACACGATCATCGATCGTAAAGGAGCGTTCCGCGAGATCTGTAAATGCATCGATAGTGGCCGTTCAGTGGCGGTTCTCTTTGATCAAAACGTAAAGAGTAAGCATGCGGTGTTCGTCGACTGGTTTGGAAAACCGGCTGCGACAACACGCGCGTTTGCCTTAGCCGCTATCAAGACAAAGGCGCCCGTGTTTGTAGCATCAATGAAGTATCTTGGTGGTGACAACTATCGCGTCGCTGGAGTGGAATGCGATTGTCGGGATATCTACGCTGATGAGACCCTCGATGACGATGTGAAGGTTCAACGCATCACCGAGAAGATTTCAACGATCTACTGCGCTATGATTGAGGAGTTTCCAGAGGGCTGGTTCTGGTTACATCGCCGCTGGAAGACTCGGCCCCCCGGAGAACCGGAGCGCGTATATTGATCACACGAACCCGCTAAGGTTTTTGTGCGCGCTTCTTTTTTGCCAGCTCTAATCCGAGGTAGTCTGCGAGGTGTTCAGCGGTAGTGAGCTTGATATCGCGTTCCCCTCGCATGAAACGACGGAGAACCGCGTGATCGACCCCCGCGCCAACAGCAATGGCGTATCTGGTCTTCTTTGAGGTTAGAACTGCTTTACGCAAACTCTCCGACAGCGTCATAGAATCAAAAATGTAACTTCTTTAAATGTGAGGGAACCATAGCCTAATCAGAAAATTGCAAAAATACGGGCTTAATGACCCATAATTTAATGGTATCAGGAATTTTAGTGGAGCTAATATGTGGGCGGCCATGACCAGTAGGAATTCGTTGT
>JBIIYC010000175.1:0-5402 GCA_044347025.1 Bdellovibrionota bacterium | reverse complement strand
CTCTCCAGCGCTCCCCGTGGCTCCATCTACCCACACAGCCACAGGCGCATCGAGGAGATTGCCCGGTATGAGGTTTGGGCGATCGCGGTAATGAGCAGAAGAGATCTCGTCAAACCGCTCTCTGACTAATCGATGCTCCGTTTCATCAATCGAAACCGTGTGAAGGCGCGCGGTGCTTTCGTTACTTTTCTCCAAGAAAAAAAATGCACCAACGTCACCAGTACCAACAAGAGAGAGGATGCCGTGATACATCGGCCACATCGATCCACCTCTGTTGCCGCGGAGGTCAATCACATATCCATCGACTTGAAACTCCTCTCCACGCTTGATCTGATCGTGAACCCGGTCTTGGTAGGGCTTCAACTCGTTCTCTAGCGGTGCAACGATCCCCGGAACGGGTACCCGCCACAGGCGCATACCGTTGTGTTCAATGAGGAACGCTTCTTCGCTCTGGGACTCTCCAGAGGATTCAGCAGGGGCCACGGTATCACCCATATCGAGGGCCGTAGTAACTACAGTCCTTCGCGGCTCGGAGCAGTGGGAGTGTCCATCAACTTCTCGCAAAAAGGAGGTAAGGCGATAGACCGACCGCGGCCACCTTTTGAGCGCCTCTGCATCGTCGAGCTCAGCAATTTCGGTTTTTACCCTATCCACGAGCGCACGAAAGGCTCCCTCATCTACCACTTTACCGAATAGTGATGGCCAACTGAGCGCCAGGGAGGAGCGCTCCATCATAGAGGCAAGTCCTTCGATCCACGTAACGACAGCCTGCCCCATCGGCCTGACGGAGGGGAGCTTTACGGATTCGTCCGCGGGTTCTACTGCAGCAACTCTCGTTGGTGTCGCGTTCTTTTGGGGCTCGTTGTCTAGCATGTGCCAATCGTATGGCGACGCATCCTTCAAATAAAGGAGTTTCTCTCGCGATCTGAGATCTCTTCTGAAGAGAACTCCATACAATATGAGCCCCCCCGCCGATACAGAACTGTCCTCCGCAGGTATTACACCGGCGCATACCGCGCCGTAAAATGGCGCAAGAAGGGAGGGTCGTACACGATCTTCATCCCTCGCAGGGAGTCTTTGCGTGAAACGAGATCCGCCATCCCTTCAAGGATGTAGTCGAAGTGGCTCTGAGTGTATACGCGGCGGGGAAACGCGAGTCGAACAAGCTCCATCTTTGCAGCGACGAACCCTCCGTCTGATTGCATCCTTCCGAACATCGCCGAGCCTATCTCGCAGGAGCGAATGCCTTCGGCGAGGTAGAGCTCGCACACGAGGGCTTGGCCTGGGAATTCATGCGGTGGGATATGCGGAAGAAAACTCTTCGCATCGATATACACCGCATGTCCGCCGGGCGGCTTAACGGTCGGTATGCCAACTCGGTTAAGGCCCTCTGCCATGTACCGAGTCGTTGCTACTCGGTACGAAAGGTAGTGCTCATCGAGCCCCTCATCGAGCCCGACGGCCATCGCCTCAAGATCGCGTGCTGCAAGCCCACCGTAGGTCGGAAACCCCTCGGTCAAAATCAGGAGCGAGCGTAGGCTCTCAACCCAGTCTCTGCTTCGCAGGGCGATAAATCCCCCGATGTTTACAAGCGCATCCTTTTTGGCACTCATGTAGCAACCGTCAGCAAGCGAAAAGATTTCGTGAGCAATCTCCCGAACGGAGCGCGTGCTCTGACCAGGCTCGCGCTGCTTAATAAAAAACGAATTCTCGGCAAACCGGCACGCATCGATGATGAACGGAACTCCGTGCTGCTTGTAGAGGGCAGAGACGGCCCGGATATTTTCGAGAGAGACCGGCTGTCCACCACCGGTGTTATTGGTGATGGTGATCATACCAAAGGGGATCTTTCCTGCGTTCTCTGTGAGGAAGGTGCCGAGCTGCTGCAGGTCGATGTTACCCTTGAAGGGATATGTCGAGGCTGGATCTCGCCCCTCGCTGATAACAAGATCTACTGCCTCGGCTCCCACAAACTCAATGTTAGCCCTGGTTGTATCGAAGTGGTTGTTTGAAGGGACCTTCATGCCAGGCTTAACCAGAGCGGCGCACAGGAGTCGCTCTGCGGCTCGGCCTTGATGGGTTGGAATCACGTAGTGATGACCCGTGAGTCTCTGCACCACAGCCTCAAACCGGGCAAAGCTCTTAGACCCGGCGTACGACTCGTCCGCTACCATCATCGCTCCCCACTGAGCGGCGCTCATCGCGGTGGTGCCTGAGTCAGTGAGGAAATCGAAGGTCACCTTGTCGGAGGAAAGCTGAAAGAGGTTATAGCCAGCGTCACGCAAGAGTGGTTCGCGCTCAGCTCGGGTGAGAATTGAGAGGGGGTCGATCGATTTTATGCGAAATGGCTCAATGATAGTTCGGTGTTGGTCCATGTCTGCACCTTAGCACGCCGGCCTAGCACTCGCAGCCGGTAAACATTTCGATTCACCCCTCGCGGATCTTCGGCTATTGTCCTGCTCATGACACACCAACCCCTGTTTCCCGTTCCAGAATCGATCGCGGGTCGTGCTCACATCGACTCCGCGCGCTACGAAGCGATGTATGCCCACTCGGTTGACGATCCGGAGGGGTTCTGGGCAGAACAGGCGCGAGAGCTTGTACAGTGGCGGAAGCCCTGGAAGACCACTCTGAGTTGGGATTTCCGTGCGGCCACGATTACGTGGTTCGAAGGGGGAACCCTCAACATCAGCGAGAACTGCCTCGATAGACACCTCGCCACGCGAGGTGAAAAAACAGCGATTATATGGGAGGGAAACGAGCCAGGTACCGTTCGGCGACTCTCCTACGCGGAGCTTCATGCTCAGGTATGTGCAACCGCCACGATGCTTCGGACACTGGGAGTTCGAAAAGGAGACCGTGTTGCCATCTACCTCCCCATGATTCCGGAGGCAGCCGTGTGCATGCTCGCCTGCGCCCGCATCGGTGCGATTCACACCGTTGTCTTCGCAGGATTTTCAGCAGAGGCGCTCCGTGACCGCATCAACGACTGTCAGTGTAAACTGGTCATAACTGCCAACGAGGGGCTTCGCGGGCCAAAAACTATTCCGCTAAAGGCCACGACGGACCAGGCCGTCTTCGACTGTCCCTCAGTTGAGCGAGTGCTGGTCGTTCGCCGCACCGATACCCCGTGTGAGATGACGCCTGAGAGAGATCGCTGGTACGACGAGGAACTTCTGCGTGTGCAGGCAGTAGACGATTCTCACCCCGAGGAGATGGATGCGGAGGACCCCCTGTTCATTCTCTACACCAGTGGTTCAACGGGGAAGCCCAAGGGGGTTCTCCACACCACGGCTGGATATCTCTTGCAGGTTACGCACACCTGCAGATACGTGTTCGATCTGCATGAAGATGACATTCATTTCTGCACCGCCGATATCGGGTGGATTACGGGTCATTCCTATGTTGTGTACGGACCACTTTCAAATGGCGCGACAACCCTCATGTTTGAATCTATCCCGACGTATCCCGATCCCGGACGTTACTGGGATGTGGTTGAGCGACACCGAGCGACGGTTGTCTACACTGCGCCCACGGCGATCCGAGCCCTTGCAAGGGAAGGTGATCACTTCGTGAATCGATACGATCGGTCATCGATCCGCGTCCTTGGCACCGTGGGCGAGCCAATCAATCCTGATGCATGGCTCTGGTATTATGAGGTCGTGGGGCAGGGGCGCTGCCCCGTGGTTGATACGTGGTGGCAAACAGAGACCGGCGGAATCCTTGTATCACCGCTTCCAGGAGCGACCCCCACAAAGCCCGGGTCCGCAACAAGGCCCCTTTTTGGAGTGCAGCCAATTGTTGTTGATGAGCATGGCAAAGAGCTGTGCGGCAACGGTGTGGTCGGGCGACTCTGCATTCGTTTCCCGTGGCCTGGGATGATGCGTACCGTCTACGGCGATCACGAAAGGTTTCGACAAACGTATTTCTCGACGTATCCTGGACTGTATTTCACCGGCGATGGGTGTAGGCGGGACGAGGATGGGTACTACTGGATCACGGGTCGGGTCGATGATGTACTGAATGTGGCTGGCCATCGACTCGGCACCGCTGAGGTCGAGAGCGCAATAGTGCGCTCGGGGATAGTTGCGGAGGCGGCTGTTGTCGGTATTCCACACGACATCAAAGGGCAGGGGATCGCCGCTTTCTGCGTCTTGCGAGATGGCATCGACGGAGACGGCGATAGCGTGCGCACCATCAGCCTCACCGTGCGCGAGGTGATCTCTCCGATCGCGCAGCCTGACCATATCTGGTTCGTTTCAGGACTCCCAAAAACTCGATCCGGAAAGATTATGCGCCGTATTCTGCGTAAGATTGGAGAGGCGGAGTACGACAGTATTGGTGATGTTTCGACCCTCGCAGACCCGGCGGTGGTTGAGGAGATTGTGACCACCGTCGTGACGACTAGAAACAACGTAAACTCGAGGGGTTAGGAGAACCTTGCAAGCATCGAGATGGCGTGTTCGGCGCCACTGTCGCCGAACACCAATAGGCAACCGTGCCAAACGAGCCTTGTGAGACGAGGGCTCGGATACCCGTTTATTAAGGGAGCGGCCTCGGGTACAATGTGGGGTCGTTCGTGATAATTGGTTGGGTAGAGGGAGTCGCTGAAGGTGGCGCTGAACGGGCATACATCGCACGCTCAGTGCCACTTTTAGCACTAGAAGTCGGCATATACGCGGAGCTGTATTCACCCAGAGATGTTTCAATGGGGCAGCGAGGCACAACCACACACTACCGTGGCGAAGAAAAAACCAGACAAAAAACAGGCCAAGATGAAAGCAACCCCGAAGCCCGAGGAGCCACCTAAACCGGCCCCAGCTACGAGAGCTTCATCGAAACCGTAATCCCTCTACCGCGAGCACCGGTGCGACCCTGTGTCACACCGGTGCTTTGCGGAAGGTTTAATTGGGATCGTTGGAAGAGTGCGTCCCTCAAGGTTTTCCTCGAACGAACACCTCAGCACTCTTCCAATTTTATCTATTCCTGACGGGGCTGTATCCTCTTTGGTATGTGATGCAGCCTGGCTCTTGAGCGAGCCGACGAGCATTGAGAAAAAGCTATGAATCCAGCAACGCAATCAGGCGACAGAATCGATAGCAATCAGGCTGCACGCGCAATTGAACGTGGAGGCTATCGATTGTGTCCTGGAGCTGCTGATGGCAGTGCGGGCTGGGTGGCTTCAATTGCGGTCTTTAAGGGCACCGAGATGCTGGGCCGAATTCGGGTTAACAGCTCCGGGCCTGCCACTCGAACGAATGGAGGTGGAGGGTTCGGGAGTAACGGCACGCTCGATGCTGTGCCGGAGGTACTCCTAAACACGATAGAGCGCATCCTCGAGAGCACGAGGAATGCGTACAGCAGTGAGATGTATGCATTGTTTGCCGCTTCGAAGAACGGTT
>JBIIYC010000042.1:0-17426 GCA_044347025.1 Bdellovibrionota bacterium | reverse complement strand
TGCGCCAATCCTGGGGCCATCGGGAGAGCTCGCTCGGCGTGTCTACTCAACCCCAACTGGAGGATGCGTCCTCTCATAGTGAGGTAGCGGAGATGAGAGCAGAGTCGGTGCTTACAAGTGAGCATTTTGTATCACCCTGATAATTCATCACGATAGGTATCTATGAGCACACATCAAGACATGAAACATTCGTCCTACCCGACACACCGTACGTCATCGCGATTGTGCGTTATCGCGCTCGCCGGTATGCACAGCGTGATGCTGCTCAGTCCAGCATACGCGAATCCAGGCCTTTTCTATGAATCGCGGCGCGAGCAGCGGAGCGTTGCGCCGAGCCCAGAGGTACAAAAGGTGAAGCAGGCGCTGCATGATCAAGTCCGGAACAATTGGTTCGAAGTGTCGATTGAAGACCAGCGCGAGGCGGTGGTCTTGCGTGGGGAGGTTGACTCCGAAGAGGGGCGTCAGCGTGTGCTGGGTGCGGCGCGCTCCGTGGTGACCAAGCCAATCAAGGATGAGTTGCGGATCCGACAGACGTTGACGGATGACCAGATAGCATCGCAGCTTCGTGCCACGATTGAGAAGGAGTATCCGACCCTTAGTAATCGGATTACGGTGGACGTAAAAGGGGGAACTGCGTATTTCTCAGGCAATCTTCGCTCCCACCGCGAAGTAGACGAGGTCCTTGCGACGGCTCTCATGCAGGAGGGATTACGCAATATTGAGAGTGAGATTACCTGTGCTGGACGACCATACCCGCGTCGGCATGTTGCCAAGCGCAAGTACTGAGTCGTCAGGGCGTGGCGGGGAATCCCCATTTACTCACGGGGGGTGTAGGGATAGCATCGGAGGGCGTCTAGCTCTTGGTGCTCTATTCCTATGAACCCGAAATCATCCAATCCCATCGTAACGCTCAAACAGGGACGGGATGTCTCCGTGCGTCGGCGACATCCATGGATCTTCTCTGGCGGGGTGGGGGAGCGGCACGGCATTTTGCAGCGAGGCTGCTTTGTCGAGGTGCGCGCCAAGGACGGATCAACACTTGGGTGCGGTCACTGGGGAACCAAGGGGATCGCCATCCGGATGCTCTCGTTTGGGAGTGTTAACGACGAAGCTACGATCATTCACGATAGACTCGCGTCGGCTGTGAAGCTGCGCGAATCGTTGGGACTGCTTCGTAATAAGGAAACCACGGGCTTTCGTCTCGTCCATGCCGAGGGTGATGGGCTCCCGGGTCTGGTTGTTGATATCTACGCGGATGTGGCTGTTATTCAATGCCACTCTTCGGGCATGTGGCGTCTGCGAGAGGAGATCGCCTCCTTCATAAAAGGAGAGCCACGCCTCGGTCTCACTGATGCGATATTCCGACGCGTTGAAGCCCAAATTGAGCAGGGGCCAGAAGAGAATGGCGGTGGCGAGAAGTCGGCTGAAGCTGAGGTTCCGGAGCCATCTCGAGTGGTGTCATTTTCGGAAAATGGACTGCGTTTTTTGGCGGATGTGACAAGCGGTCAAAAAACCGGATTCTTCCTCGATCAACGCAACAATCGCCTCAAGGTGAAAGAGTACTCCGCGGGGAAACACGTACTTAATGCCTTTTGTTACACGGGTGCGTTCTCTGTGTATGCGTTTGCTGGTGGAGCGGAATCCGTCGTGTCGGTCGACGCCTCGAAGTCTGCGATTGATCTCTGCCGGCAGAATGTGGTTACCAATTTTGCGGGTGTTGACCATCACTCGGAGGTTGCTGACTGCTTCGGGTATCTCGGGCAGATTCCGGACACATTTGATCTTATCGTTCTCGATCCGCCGGCATTTGCAAAACATCAGCGGGCTATTCAGCGAGGTCTTCGCGGATATGAGGCGATCAACGCGTTGGCACTTAAAAAGATTAAGCCAGGTGGAATTCTGGTTTCTTTCTCCTGTTCGCAGCTCATCACTCGCGAGTTGTTTCGAGACGCCGTGATGCGAGCGGCGGTTCAGGCGGGACGTTTTGTTCGAGTTATTGAAGTTCTCCATCAGGCCCCATGTCACCCGACCAGCATCTTTCACCCAGAAGGCGAGTACCTGAAGGGGCTGATCATGGTCGTTGAGTAGAAGGAGTGGCGGGTGCGTGTTTTGTTATTAGAAACGCGGGCGCTTCTCGTCTGTAGTATCGCGGTCTTTGTTGACACGTTGCTCTACTACATGATCGTCCCGCTCGTTCCGGAATTAGCGGAACGCATCTCTTTGTCGCAATTCCAAGTCGGAGCGCTTTTCGGGAGTTACGCGCTATGCCTGATTGGTGGGACCTACGTAGCGGGTCGGATGCATTTTCGGACCGGCCAGCGGGTTGTGATGATGACCGCCATCGTGGCGCTCGGTGTGGCTACTCTTTTGTTTGCGACGACAGAAAACTTTGTGGTCTTACTGGCTGCTCGTTGTGTCCAGGGTGTTGCGGCTGCCTTCACGTGGGTGCTTGGGCTTGCGCTAGTGATGACGTATTACCCTGAAGCTAAGAGGGGCATGGCGCTTGGTATAGCGGTTTCCGTCGCAAACGCCGGCTATCTTCTCGGGCCACCGGTGGGGGGATTGCTTGGAGAGAGGCTGGGGTACTCAGCTCCCTTCATCCTCGGGGTGTTTTTAGTCGTCCTCGACGGGTTGGCTCGGTACTTTTTGCTACCGGAAACCGAAGCGCGGAAGGAAGAGTATGATATTACGTGGAGAAGCCTGCTGCGCGATCACTCGGTAAAGCTGTTGGCGTACTCAAGTGCGTTGGTGGGCGCGACATATGCAATGTTTGATGTGGCGCTTCCGCTCCGACTTCACGAAGCATTTCGTGCCTCTCCGCAGGAGATCGGATTGGTATTTGCTGCGCTGGCCATAACATTCGTCGTCTCGAGCCCTCCGATCGGCAAACTCTCTGACCGCTTCGGCTACTTGCGTGTATTAGGCGTCGGGTATTTGCTCGTCGCCCTTATCCTTGTTGCTCCGCTGTTGGTGTCCAATCTGTGGCAGATGGGAGCGGTTCTCATATTCGTCGGGCTTTTTTCTAATTTTGTTTTCGCTCCGTGTCAGCCGGGTATGGCCAAGGTTATTGACGCTCGGGGGAGTGCTCATTACGCGGTCGGTGTGTCGCTGCTGTCGGTAAGCTACTCAATTGGCATGATGGTGGGAGCGTATGCCGGGAGCCTCGTTGTTGAGCACTTCGGCTTCGAGGTGGCTATTGCGGGGACGGTTGCTCTGTATCTTGCGGGGGCAGGCTGGGGTTTGCTCCTGGCGCGTCGTGGCATACAACGCTTGTTGTAGCTTGCATGTGCACAGCGTAGGATTGCGTGCGCTCACGGATCGCACCGGGGTACATCGTCACCGTTGGTCGTGGACGCGCCGTGTCTTGCTGCGGTACATATGTGGGGTGATCGCTTGAGCTGTGTGTTCGCATTGAGTGCGGAGGCTTTGATATGATTCGTGGAATTAAACATGGTGGTGCGTTGATTCTCGCTCTTCTACTGACGGCCTGTGGCGGTGGAGGAGGTGGATCAACTGGTGGCGATAGTGGATCGAGCGCGTATGGTGTTCGGGTCCTGCACGCGGCGATCGATGGGGCTCCGGTAGATATTACTTCATCGATTGCAAGTGCTGCCGTTGTGTCGCAAGCCGTCTTCGCTGATTCGAGCGGATATCGTTCTCTCCCGAGTGGCGCTCAAACCCTTGCCGTGACAAAGGCGCTCAGTCCAGCTGACGTGATTGCATCGTTTCCGGCGAGTGTTGGGCCTCGCGATCGGTATTCAATCCTTCTCTACGGCGATACTCAGAGGTTTGGTCTCCGTTCAAAGCTCATTGTTGATGATGTGCCTGCTCCGACCGCAGGGGCGTTCGTGCGTTTTGTGAACGGTGTGACCGGGGCTTCGGCTCTTATCGTGAGCAGTTCCTCCGGCCAATCTCAGCAGATTAATTTCGGCGACAATTCGGGCTACATTCCCGTCTCTGCGGGGCCCGTGCACCTCAGCGCGTCGCGGGCGGTTGATGGAAATCTCGTCGTATCGACGAATCGGCTTCTGGAGGCAGGGCGTGCGTATACACTTCTGATCTCCGGAGAGATCGGATATTACGTGAAGTCCACCCTTTTCTGGGATGAGTAAGATCGCACAGCGCTCGTAGATATCGCGCGAGATGATTTTGCTGGTTGCGCAAACATTAGATTGTCCCCATTATATTCTTATGCTTTCGATCCTTTCTCCATGAAAGGATCGCATTCTGGGCGCCTATAAAGAGTGACCCATCTCTCCTATAGGGATGGGGCTCGTCATTAAAGGGAGGTGATCCATGTCGGCTATAGGAAATACATCTGTCAGACTGGTAAAGAGGTGCCTCACTTTGTGAGGAGTATCTACCCTTTTATCGGGACAGGGTTTGTGAAGTTGTAGGTTTGTGATCGCGCTAGCGACTGCCTACGCGGCATAGCTGTGGTCACTTGTTCTGTGGTTTGCTTCCTCGTGGCGGTGCGTTTACGGGTAGTAGGCGCACCGCCAACGACTTATGGCGCTTCTTGGTCTGCCGTCTAACGGAGCGATTCGAGAATAATTCGTCTAATGTCTTTGTACGAATCCGCTACGTGCGTCGGATTTGCAGCTCTCAGCGTATCGGTCGAAATGAATGGGTGGTTCTCTGCGGGAGAAAAGGCAATGGTCTTTACCCCGGCAGCATGGCCTGCGTTGATATCAGCGAGGGAGTCCCCAATCATCCAAGCCTCTGATGGTGGAACTTGTAAGTGGTTAAGAGCCTGGTGAATTGCTTCGGGATCGGGCTTTCCCTTCGAAACATCCTCTATCGCGACGAAGGTGCTGATGTGGGGTTCTAGGTCCCATCGCGCTAACACGGGACCTACGTGACCCCTCCGGGAATTCGTGACGACCCCGATGGCGAACGAGTGCGCACGCAGCGCATCCACCGTTTCAATCAGATCGGGGTAGGTCTCTACGAGATGCATCCGATCCTTGACCCTGCTCCAAACGCCCTCTTTGAAGGATTCGTGATTCGGGAGGCCAAGCTCCTGAAGGACCTCTCGCTGGCTCCGCATAAAGCATGCTTGAATGACCTCGTGAGTGTCTAGCTCGACGCCGTGGGATTGAAGGGCTTCCCGGTACGCAGAGGTCCAGTGTGGAAGTGACTGGCCCAGTGTGCCGTCGAAATCAAAAAGGACTGCTCGCGGGTACTGCATCGTTGTCATGGTGCCAGGTTGTTTTAACGTGCCAGAGCAATCATCTCTATTTCAACGATGGCACCGAGAGGGAGTGCGCTCACCTGAAACGTGGATCGTGCCGGTCGGTGACCGCCGAGGGCATCGCCGTAGATCTTGTTTACGGTTTGAAAGTACCCGAGGTCGGTGAGGAATATCGTGGACTTAACGACGTCCGAAAACGAAAGCCCCAGTCCAGCGAGCACCGACTGAAGGTTGTTCAGAGCTTGCTGAGTCTGCTCCTCGATTGAGGGTCCAATAAGTTGGCCCGTCACCGGGTTTAGGCCCACCTGTCCGGACAGAAACACCATTCCTCCAGCTTGTACTGCTGGGGAGTAAGGACCGACTGCTTTGGGGGTGTTTGGGATGTTCTCGTAGCAGCGAATGGAAGTTGTCATGGTCTATCTCGCTCAAAAAGGTTGTGGCATGAGCTGGCCGTGCGGGTACCGCGACTCGGAGCTCAGCGAGCAGGATGATAGAACGTCAACCGGGGGCGAGAGAAGGGATATTTTAGGCAAACTGAGAGTTATGCGTGGAGTGGAACCTGGGGCAGTATGTTTTGTCGGAATGGGATAGTGTAGTAAGAAAAGAGCGGTTTTTTACCATCCTGCATGAGGGATGGGCTACGTTTCTGCGAGGTAAGCTGAGCAATGAAGGAGCTGATAGTCGTTATTGATGACGAAGAGGATATTCGCGAGTTAATTCGTTACAACCTCTCTAAAGATGGATTTGCGGTGGCGTGTGCCGTTTCGGGAGAAGAGGGCGTTGAGCTTGTACAGCGTGAGAAGCCTGATCTTGTGATCCTAGACCTTATGCTTCCCGGTATCGACGGGCTTGAGGTGTGTCGAAGACTCAAGGCCGATCCAGTTCTTAAGACGATCCCAATCGTGATGGTTAGTGCGCGTGGAGAGGAGCCGGACGTAATATCGGGGCTTGAGTTAGGCGCAGATGACTACGTATCAAAACCTTTTAGTCCGAGGGTGCTGTTGGCCCGAGTTAGAAGCGTTTTGCGGCGAGGAAAGGTTCCACTTCCCGATACCGCAGCAGTGCTCCGGGAGGGGGGCTTGTCTATCGATCCCCAGAGGCACGAGGTTCATGTTGATGATGCTCTGGTCGAGCTTACGAACACTGAATTCAAGTTGCTGCATTTTTTGATGAGGCAGCCGGGCATGGTGTTTACCCGCGATCAAATCGTCGAGGGGGTTCACGGTGATGACTATCCGGTGACTGACCGGTCCGTTGATGTGCAGGTGGTGGGACTCCGAAAAAAGTTGGGGGCGTACGAATCGTATATCGAAACGGTACGCGGCGTCGGGTATCGATTTAGGGGATAGCAGAGTCGTGAAGAGTCGGTCGTTTCGGTCTCGTATTGCGTTTTGGGGGGCTGTGGTCGCAGCGGTCAGCATGCTGCCAGCGTTCACGATGCTCGTGGTGTATGCTCCGGTCTCGCTCGCTGTTTGCTCCGCAATTGCGGGAGCGCTCGTGGCGCTAGTACTCTCTCGTTTCTTGTTTAATCCGGTAGACGAGTCTCTAAGGGCCCTTGAGTTAGCCTCTCAGGACGGGGGAAGCGGCGAGTTCGGTGCTCGTAAGTATCGACGAAACTCATTTCAGATATCCGAGCTGAGTGCGGCTGTTAACTCGCTTCAGCTTCGCCTTGAGTCGCTTATTCGGGCGAGTTCAGAGCAAGATGCAATCTTGCGCACCATGGTCGAAGGCGTTGTGACGGTGGACTCGCAGGGAAGAATTCGGCGACTCAATTCTGCAGCAAAAAGGTTATTGGATATCGACGCGGCTGTAAGTGAGGGGAAAGTAATTGGGGCAGTCATCCGGCAGCCAGAGCTTAGCCGTTTTATTCAAGAGTCGATATCTTCACGGGATACACGGTCGGCGACGCTTCGACTTCTTGGAACTCGTGAGACAGTTATTGAAGTTAATGCTTCGCCGATGATTGAGGAGCGGTCTGCAACGCCGGGCACCTTGTTCGTAGTTCACGATGTTACGCGGGTGAAGAAACTGGAAAATGTGCGGCGAGATTTCGTGGCGAATGTATCGCACGAACTGAGGACCCCTATCACCTCGATTAAGGGGTTTGTGGAGACACTAGACGATGGCGCTTTGGAGGACCCGGAACTCTCCAGAAAGTTTTTGGGAATTATTGGGCGGCAAGCTGAACGTCTTAACACGATCCTCAACGATTTGCTGACGCTCGCAAAACTAGAAGCAGGCGAGGACGGCGCCCAGGTGGAGACCGAGCGAAAGAATGTCCGAGACTTGGTGCGGGTCGCCCTTGAGGACTGTGCTCGGCGAGCGGAAGAGAAAGAGATGCAGCTGCGAGTAGATGTGGCCGATGATCTTTTTATTCATGCGAACTCAAGCTTGGTCGAGCAGGCGTTGGTGAATCTCGTCGATAATGCAATTAAGTACTCAGAGAGTGGGGGCTCAGTCTGGGTCGAAGCTCGCAATGAGGGGCCGTTGGTTGAGATCCGCGTTGTTGATAATGGTCCGGGAATCGAGAGGTCTCATCTGGCTCGCCTATTCGAACGCTTTTACCGGATTGATCAGGGGCGAAGTCGACAGCTCGGGGGCACTGGGTTGGGACTTGCCATCGTGAAGCATATCGCGCAGGTCCACGGCGGTCGGGTCGGGGTAACGAGTGTGGAGGGTGAAGGAAGTACCTTTTCCATCTTCCTCCGCCGCGCCTGATTTCTTCGGGTTCTCGCTCCTTGCCGGTTGTGGTAAGCTGCTTACCAAGAGGGCAAGAGATATGAACAAATTGGCGCTAGCGTTTGTTGGATCGGCAGCGGTCTTGGTGTGTTCGGCGGAGCGGAGTTTCGCAGGGGATCTGATGCGAAAGATTCCGCAGGGCGCCTCAATCGGAGAGGTGATCGGTTTGTGGGGAGAGCCCACTGAGAAGATTGAGAAGAGCCTCAAGCACGAGGTTGTTTGGCAGTACCCGCAGGGTGCCAAAGTTGTATTCAAAAACGGAAGAGTAGCTGCCTGGATGCCACCAGCAAGTGTTGTGCAAGCGCAGGCTGAAAAGGCAGCGGCGGCTGTTGTCTCTACCCCGGTTTCGGAGCAGGTTGCCCGAGAAACTCAGGACCTTGTGCGTGATATCGCCAAGGAGGTTCCCTCTGGCCCGGATGTTCCGTATGTAGAGCCGCCGCAACCTCCGTCACAGCCACCGGCTATCGTAAACGGCGCGGCGCCCGTTCGCGGCGCTCCCCCGGCGATAGCGCCGGAACTCGATCTCTCAGAAGAGGTCGATTAGAGCCTACCGCCTCTCACTTTGGGGCTAAGTACAGCACCCGAGCGGGATCTTGAATGACCCCAGCGTACCGTTTTGCATCATCACCGCGACCCCAAAAGAGGTCGACCCTGTTGGTGCCTGTGATCGCTCCCCCGGAATCTTGATCGAGCACAAACCGCGATACCGTCTGGTGATCGATCGGATCCTCGCCCTCGGCGTGATCATCTTTGAAGACCGGTTTGGGGAATGTAAGAAACGCAAGGGCGCCCTTAGGCGCCACTCGTGGATCGACAGCGATCGTTCGTCCCGGGGTCGCTGAGGCTCCAATCGATGTTATCGCCCGTTCTGGTGAACGTTTGAAGAACACGTAGCTCGGATTTTTAAAGAGATAGGAGTCTCTCTCTGGTTTCTGCATTGAGCGCAGCTGTGCTTCGACCCTCTGCATGGTTACCTTATTGGGAGCTATACGTTCGCGTAGGTACTTCCCGATCGCTTCGTACCGATGACCATTCTTATCGGCGTAGGTGATAAAGGCCTCTGAGCCATCGGGTAGTTCGACTGTACCGGATCCCTGTATCTGCAGAAAAAATGCATCAATCGGGTCGATCCAGACGAGCTCCAAGTTTCGGCCCCGCAGGGCGAGTTTGCCGTCAATGTCCTCCCGAGTGTAGTAGGGCACTGCCTTCGACTGCTCGATCCGAGCTTTCAGTGCCTTCTCTTCTTTGAACCTCTCAGAGAACGCACTCAGCGGAATAGTGATGAGATCGTGAGGAGTTGCATACAAGGGTTGCGAGAAGCGGGAAGTGGGGGCATTGCTCCCCTGTACCTTCGGCTCGAAGTAGCTCGTTAAAAGAACCTCGCCCCAGCGGGCGCCCCCATAGAACTCAAAGAATCGGAAGTGCTCTGCGATGTAGTCAAGTTGCTCAGCGCGACTTCGCGAACTCTTGAGCACCGCTACAAGCTCCTCAAGAGCCTGTGCGTACTCTCCGCGAGTGACCGACACCGGGCCGAAGTGCATCATCGTGGTCGGTGTCTTTCGGAGAATTGGGATCTCAGCCTCGATTGCGAGCTGCAATCCATGCAGGTCGAGGTCGTCAGAGAGGCTTGGGGCTGTGGTCTCTCGGAATGCCTCAGCCGGCTTTGTGACCACAGAGCGAGCGCATCCCGTAATGCCGGCTACGTTCGCCATCAGCATCAGAGCGAACAATCGCATCCATAGTCGAGTTCGGTGTGGAAGGCGGTTTGGCATGAAGGAGTATCGAGAGCTTGGCACCGATATCCTTGTATGCGCGATCACCCCCCATGCACAAGTGCCATTTAGTGCGGGTGCGGCAGACGGAACTCTCACCCCATCAAACACCTTCTCTCGTGTGGTCCCAGGAAGCCAGGTGCCCATAGCTATTCGAGAAGTTGGGGTGTACGGGGTCATGTGTCCATGGGGCGGCGCGCCCGTCGGAAGGACGAGGCCGGGGCGTTACAAATATTTCACAAAAAAAATGAGCCCTAAGCCGGAACCGGGCATCGTAAGAGAGAACGCTTTAGCGTTTCGGTTTTTAGAAGCAAAGGAGTGCTTCTATGGTTCTGACACACGGTTGTGGCAAAGGCGTAAGCCTGGGCCGGTTGGTCCTTGCTTTCGTAACATTGGTTCCTTGGCTTGCAGGCTCAGCCGCATACGCCCAGACTCTAACCCCCTACAGAGCTCGAATGTCCCTCGGGCGGGTCTACGAGGTCAAAAACGCCGCCGTAGGCACGAAGGAGGTCGAGCGCATCCCCACTGTTCGTGTTCACGGTCGGATCAGGAGCGTTGGTTTTGTAGACGCGCATTTCACTGTTAAGCGCAACAAAACGTGGACCTCAAGCGTTCGCAGGAACGGACGAGAGGTATCAGACGCAGTGTCTCCGGTCTTGTTGCAGGGCTCGATAGCGGTAGGCGGAGGCTGGAGACGTTCTGGGGAGCGGATCCTTCCCACAGCCGCGTCCATCATCGGTAATCAGTTGAAGGTTACGTTCCCAGGGAGAGCCAAAGGCTCTCGTGGAAGTCGGCAGCGAGTCTACACAATTAAGATGACCCTGGATGGATCGATCATTGTAAGGGCGCGTATTTCAAGTGTCCCTCGCTCAGTCGGGCGCAGAGGTGCATGCGGAGCTGCGGTTGGTGCTGCCCCACTAAGTGAGAGTGTGGCGTCGGGTGCCGTGGCGGCAGCGCATGTCCATGAGGCAGGTGAGGTGATTCCTCCAATCGCGCATCAGGGTGAGGCAGAAGGTACCGTTCTCACGAAGGTAGTCACTATCAGTACAGACGCAGATCCTGAGTGGTTTCGTCGCTACGGAGACCAGAGCAATGCGGTGATTGCGAGTATCATCAATACAGCCGAGGCTGTGTACAATCGACAACTCGGTATCCGCTTCCGGATCGTTCGCCAACACGTGTATTCCGATGCTTCGCCGTATACGACCAGTGATTCGGGGCGTCTCTTATCTGCGTTCACACGGAATCCCGAAAATGCCGCTAATCTCGCAGTAGATCCGAATGCATTCAACCAGGATGTGGATCTGCGACATCTCTTTACGGGTAAAGATCTCGATGGCTCGGTAATCGGCATTGCATACATCGGTGTAGTATGTGCTGTTCCGAGTTTGGCGTATGGAATAACGCAGGCATACATGGATGTGGCGGATCCAGGGATCTTTGCGCACGAACTCGGGCACAACTTCGGTGCAAATCATGACGCATCTGATCGTTCAGGTCTTATGTACCCAAGCATATCGGTGCCGCCAGCGCAGAAGTTCTCGAATGCGACGATGGGTGAGATCAATGGACACCTCTCAAAGTATGGATCCTGCATCTCATTCGAGTACATGACACCTCGTAATGATACGACTCCTCCGGGACTCGATCCCAATTCAAATCCGAGTGGTCCCGATATCTATTCAGCGAGCCTAAAGCTGAGAAAGTCACGTGCCGGTACTTCTCGACAGCCACTCGTAAAGCTCTCCGGGAAGTTGCTCTCGTCGTCGTCAGAACCGATATCAGCGGTCGGAGTGCGCCTTATGGTCGCCGGCGAGTTGGTCGGAAAAACAGTCACATCGGCATCGGGAAGATTCGACTTCTTTGTTAGAATGGATATACCCCGCGGTAAGAAGGTCTACGTCTACGTAGAAACGGAAGGAGGGGAGGTATATTCGAATTTCATTTGGCTGGGCCGGACGGTTCCTCCGCAGGTCCAGGCCCGTCGGCGCAGTGGCAACGCGCACGCCTAGGAGAGGGGGGTGTAATTTGGGTCGATGAAGCCCTGGTGTGTGGTACAATACGTGGTATATACCGTGCCAGTCGGCATGGGACGCTGTTGCAGGTGCCCAGCGTGAGAAGAAGGAGAACGGTATGTCAGAGCAGTATGGAAAACTGGAAGAGGGGCTCCTCCAGGCCATGAGGGCCGTCGATAACCAGGTGGCGCGAGCGATGCAGCGAACCCCAGCAGAGAGAGATGTGCATGGGGTGCAGAAGTGGGAGCCGTACGAAACTCGCGTTGAGCACATTGCAGCTTTTATCCTGAATGAGCTCGGATCTGAGACGATAACTCTCGATGCGATGATAGTGTTGGCACAGTCGTTCACCAAGGCCCTACGGCTTGTAACCCATGATCTCGGTGGCGAAGGGCTGGGGTCTATGCGTGCGGCGTATTGTTTGGACGCGATGGAGAAGATCGAGCGTGATGCGCAGCGAGTAATGCAAGAGCTCGGGGCTGGCGAGCCGATGTAGCCAGGAAGAGGGGCGAATCCTCTCTCTGCCGCGGGAGCGGAGATTTGGTCGCTATCCAGGTCTCCTACCGTGGTACACCACGCGCAGTGATGTGCGCTTTGTTTCGTATCCGTTTCTTCCCATTCTCCTACACTTGAGCAATTCTTCTCGTCTTGATCAGAAAAGTGCTGCGCCCCCGGTGCGACGAAACACGTCTGAGGTCACTTCGCCCACAAAAGTTTTGAAGCCTCTCAACAGACTAAGCGCGATACAGCGAACCTCCAATCGAGTGTCTGCATTCTCTCTCCCTTGTGCACATCAAGAGAAAGTTATGATGGATGCGAGTGGAAAGGGGCGTCGGGCTACGAAAATGTTTCGGAGATAACTACAATCATAGCGGATTACCATTCGTCGCGGTGTAGTTCCGGCGATGAAGATCCTTCACTGTATTACCGGACTTTCGGGTGACGGTGCCCAGCGCATGTTGTTGCGCTTAGCGCTCAGTTTGCGTGAACAGGGTTTTCGCCAGGAGGTGGTAAATCTTGGGTCCACGACCGATTTTGCGTCGCTTTTTTTTGATGGCGGGATCCCGGTGCGGTCTCTGAAGATGAAAGCTGGTCTCGCAAGTGCATGTGCTGGTGTGGGTAAGCTCTCCCGAATCCTCGCTGAACTGCAGCCGGATGTGGTGCAAGGATGGATGTATCACGCGAATCTGATGCTGTTAGGTGCACGTGGTCTCTCTTGTCTCCGATCTCCACTCCTGTGGAATATTCGGCGTGGGCTTGATGACTATCAAGAGCTCGGCTTGAAGACTCGCATGCTCATTCGGATGAGTGCGCACACATCGGTTTCGGCTGATCGTATCCTGTACTGCTCTTCAGAGAGTCGGACCCAGCACGAGGCATTCGGCTTCGCCCCAGCGGCAGGGGTGGTGATGGAAAACGGCTTCGATGTCGGCAGATTTAAACCCTCACGCGAGTTGCGCGATGAAGTTCGGCGGCAGTACTCGATCGCTCATGATGCGATCGTAGTGGGATGCGTGGGGCGATTTGATGTAGCCAAGGGGCACGCATATCTCTTTGATGCGTTTGCTGAGCTTACGAGGCGACGACGGGGAGTTACTCTCCTCTGTGCAGGACGAGGTATGTCCTCAACGCATGAACGTCTACGGGAGATGTTGCGGCAGCGATCGATCGAAGGAAGTGTCGTGCTGCTTGGTGAGCAGGCGGCGCCGGAGCGGATCTATCCGGCTATGGATCTGTACTGCTCCTCTTCGATTGGTGAGGGATTCCCAAATGTAGTCTCGGAGGCGATGGCGTGTGGGGTCCCGTGCGTGGTCACCGACACCGGCGCCTCGCGCGCGGTAGTCGGGGATTCTGGGGTTGTCGTCCCAACCCGAAATGCCGCCGCGCTCATGGAGGGGATGGCCTCGATGATTGAGCGGGGTGCCGCTCTTCGACAGGAGTTCGGCGCGCGTGCTCGTGCGCGAATTGAGAAGCTGTTCTCGCTCGATGCGATTGCAGCCCGTTATGCGAGGTTGTACGTAGAGAGCGTCGCGCCGCGCTGAACGCGGGATTGCGCAACTCTCGGCGCGAGATCCTTCTCTTGTTGTTTCAGATGTTTAGTTAGTATTCAACCATTGAGTTGTTGGCTGAGACGCATTGCCGAAGCTCAGAGCTTTGATTGAGGTCGTGTCCTCACAGGATGGGCACGTTTCTTCCAGGTTTCGCCGGCCTGCTGGGGGTTTAGGCCAAAATCACGCGCTCTATCGAGAGGTCAGAGCGTTGTATTTTGTGAATGCTGCCCGCAAGTCTTCGTTGACCGCCGCAATAACGGGCTGATATCCTATCAGTGGATCTGGTTACCGCTCCGGGACCCTTACCGGTGTTTGTTGATTGCCTTCTCGGAAGTTACTAGTAGGCAGCAGTGGGCGCTATCGTCACTGAGTTCCTGCGGCTTATCAGAAGTGAATGTGCCGTGGAGGACTAATGTCAAACAACAAATTGTACGTAGGAAACTTGCCGTTCTCGATGGGAGACGCTGAGTTGTCGAACCTGTTCGGGCAAGCTGGAACGGTGTCGTCAGCACGAGTGGTGCTTGATCCAGCGACGGGTCGCAAGAGGGGCTTTGGTTTCGTAGAGATGTCCTCCGGACAAGAGGCCGAGGCGGCTGTTCAGATGCTTAATGGCTCTGAGGTTGAAGGGCGTACCATCGTCGTCGACATCGCGCGCGAGCGGGCTCCGCGAGAGGGTGGTGGAGGAGGTCATCGAGGTGGACCGCGTCGTCACGGTGGTGGCGGCGGAGGTTATCGAGGTGGACGTTAATTCACCTACCACGTCGCGCCCAGCCTAGCCTGTATGGTGCACTAAGCCATGCTAGAGCGTGGGCGCGACGACTTCTCCTAATGCAGCTTTCACGAGGACCTAGTTTAGCCGAATGTGGACTAGGGGTGAAGGTTTCGAGTTCCGGGAGCGTTTCTTGCCGACACCTGGCACGCTCTAATCAAGTCGCAAAGCATCACTCAACGCTTGCCTCATTGCTTTGAATGCTCCCATAGACTGGGCATCGCCCAGAAGTGTAGAGCCCTCCGGCACCTCAAGATACAGCACGCCGATTTTTCTCATTTCTCCAAGCGAGCCGTACATCCCGGTCAGTGGTTGTTCGGCGCCGTCGCCTTGTCGCTCAATGACAGGATGTGAACATGCAAGGGCGGTGGCGGCGTAATCGGCCTCAAATCCGGACTTGCCACCGAGCACACCTAAACTTGGATCGTCATCGCCTTCGGAGGCTCGATTTCGGCGGAGTGCGACCTGTTCGACCTGACGGAGTTTGACCGTTCCGAAGACGGTACGTGGCATCAGTGCGAATGATGCAGGGTCAACGACGAAGACGCAGCCACCCGTAAATCCGGCTTCCGGTATAACCCCTCGAAATAGGTGTTCCAGTACTTGACCGAGCGGGTTGTTACCCGACATCTCCGCATAGAGATTCCGCAGGGCCCGTTGCACTTGTGGTGAGCAGTACTGGAGATATCGATTTTTGAGGGCGGATTGAGCCTTTTTATAGTGCTGGACTTTCCGCTCAGGGTTGAACTCCGCCAGTGTTTGAAATGATGTGGCAAGAGCGTTCTGATATTCTTTAGAGTGCTCTATCGCCCGGTTTTTGATTAAGTCGATCGCTTGTGAGCCCACGGTTTTTTGGAGGTAGGCGCTAGCCAACTTCCAGTCGTTCTCCGCTGATGGATAGGTGCCTGGGTTCTCCGCACGCGCAAGAGCCTCTCCCACTTCGCAGAGGCGATCATAGGTTGCCCAAGTCTGTTCAAAGGTGTTTGATTCCGGCTCGTTCTCGGCATGGGGTCGCAGTACGCGCATGGCGAGAAGAGATGGAGAAAAGCCCAGCTCAAGCGTGAGCTCCTCATCCAGAGTTTTACTTGGCGTCAAGTTCTTGACCACCCGGGAATACAGACTGGGATAGTTCCATGCGATGAGGTTGAGTCCTATCTCACGCACAACACCTCGACAGAATCCGGTCTCAGGATCGAGGTTGTGCTGCTCGCTCAAGACCTCTGCGGTTGAAGCGATGATCGCCGTTTCGCGGAGTCGATCTGCCTGAAACGGCTCAATGGATTGGAAGAGGTGGTTCGACGGCAAGAGTTGATCGTCGAAAATGATGGCGCGGATGCGAGCAAGCCCTGCCCATCGGATTAATTCTGCTGGGTTGCTCGAGATCTCTGCAGGCACACGCTCCGCGGTTGCAAGCGGTACGAGTTCCTTCACAACAAATGTGAAGAGAGCAAAATCTTTTTTGAGGGCGTCGAGGAGTTTTTCCGGATTGTCCTTGAAATCTTGCGCCTCGAATCGTTGTCGAATGTCATCGAGCGTTGCTGGGTTAATTGGGAACCATAGACTGGTGACGTGCTTGGTGGCTTTGTCCAGGCGTCGCTCTGAAGTAGGGGATGATGTCGAGTTCTTCTTCATCAGAGTCGTGTGCTTTGTTGAATATCCAACGCCCTTAAGCTCTCTAAGCTTATTCGACCTTTACTGGATGAAACTTAATGGTTTGTTGCATGAAATGAAATCTTAGTAAGTAGGCTAGATCTCATCGCTTTTTGGACCGAGTGCCGGGCAAAAGCCCTTTTTGTGCACCTGCGGGCCAAGCATGGGGAGCGAAAATGATTTCGTGCAGCGCATACCGATAGTGTGAATGCACTTTCGTTGGGGGTGACGAAAAAATGCTCAACGTATCTCAGAGGATACGCCCCGGCCTGGAACGTTGATGCCTCGACGGAGCTCTGGCGAAATCGGGCCGGGGTTTCCGTCGTCACCGACTCGTTTCGTCAAAACTCTTTCAATCCTTGCGATGGAAGCTTTTTCACAATCCGCCAGCGAGTAGCCTCAGTGATCGTGTGTCTACGCCATGTTGCTTCTCAATGGATGTGCTTGCTAAGGGAGACTCAAGACCCTGTGCCTGTGCGCCTGTGGAGGGCATCGGTCTCCTGGTACAACAGCTGCCGTACGGTGCTCTCCACGCACACGATGGGAGCGCACACTGCTCCGATGAGTCGCCATGAGATCGAATCGGTCTCTTCGACGAGCGGTGCTGATTCGTTGCATGAATTTGTTCGCGTGTTGGCAGAATGCTTATGTACAGAGGTCCGACATTATTCTAGGGTTGGGGAAAGAGTTTACCGTGCGTCACACAACTCAAGTTGATCTAATGCGCCACTCAGCTCAAAACATCACAACAAAATCACCACGACGAGACCAGGTTCTGTTGATAGCGGATTCCTGTTTCGAAATGTTCACCATTCAGGAGCTCCGTCGTCCTCGCAGTATTATCCGAGAGGTAGCGGTGTCATTCTCTGACTCAACGGAGGCAGAGGTGCTTGAGGCGATTGCTCTAGCGTTATCGTGGCGGCGCATGTTTCACGGCTCGGCGCGTTTCATACACTAGCGAGCTCGCACAAGTGAACGAGAATGTCCCTGCAAAGAAAAAGAGCGCCAAGCGAGCGTTAGTGGAGCGTCTTCAGACAGATGGGCATGCTCCGTCTGCGGAGATGGCGCAGAAGCTTATTTTGGCTGGGTTGGTCAGGATCGATGGCCTCGTAGTTGATAAAGTAGGGGCGCAAGTTGCCGATTCAGCGCGAGTGGAGGTATCGCAGCGGCGCGAATATGTCGGTCGAGGGGCATACAAGCTCGAGGGTGCTCTGCAGGCGTTTGGAATTTCCGTTT
>JBIIYC010000041.1:0-17458 GCA_044347025.1 Bdellovibrionota bacterium | reverse complement strand
GGACCGGCTGCTGAACGTGTTCGAGCGATGGGCTATCGGGTCGGTATCGCGACTACTCGCATCCTTAAACCGGGAGAGAACGCACACTTGAAGGTTATTCAGCGCCTTCGCCCCGATGAGGTACTCGTGCGGAACCTCGGCGCTCTCCAATTTTTCCGGGGCTCTGGCCTTACTCTGGTGGGAGATTTCAGCCTAAATGTTTCGAATTCGTTAACTGCAGCGTGGTTCACTGAAAAAGGCATAGCGCGATTCACCCCGAGTTACGATCTCAACAGTCAACAGCTTCTTGATCTTTTGGAGCATGTCGACCCGGGGCAGATCGAGATCACTGCGCATCAGTACATTCCCGCGTTTCATATGGAGCACTGCGTATTTGCAGCCTTCTTGAGCACGGGAACGAGCTTTAGAGATTGTGGCCGTCCATGCGAAAAGCATCGAGTCGAACTCCGCGATCGAACAGGCGCATTACATCCCCTAAAACCTGATGCTGAGTGTCGCAACACGATGTTTAATGGCGTGCCACAATCCGCAATATCGCTCTTTCCAGACCTTGTCGCTCGCGGTGTTGGCTCTTTTCGCATCGAGGGCCTATTCGAAGAGCCCGAGGTGCTCCGAACGAAGGTGCTCGCGTATGCCGATGCACTCCTCCACAGCAAGCCAAAGGGGGATGTGCTGACAAAGCTCGGCATCGTGGAGCGATATGGTGTGACCGACGGCCAGCTCTACAACATAAATGCCTACAAGGACCGAAAGAAACCGTTTGTTCCCCTACGAGATCTGCAGCAATCCCCAGATCCTGGCCTGCGCCGGTTTGTAGAGGAATAAATCGATTTTGCCTCCTCGTGACGATAGATTGAGAAAACCGATGCCAGCACCCCGTGGTGTTCCATATGGAGCGGGCACAACGACTGGCTTAATCGTAGTCGAGCGGTAGGATCTTGTTCATCGGGAATGCGCCACCAGAATGTGGCCCGAAGTAGAAGCGAACCATCAGGCTGGTTGTCCATGCCTCTTGTCCACTCATGTTGGAATATTCGATACCATTCATGAGTTTTAGTCGATGTTTGGCGATATAGTAATCGAGACCAAGGTACCCAGCTTGATACAGGTCTCCCTGCTCAAATCCTGCTGGTTGCTCATACCGTTTTTGGGGCTTGAGCCCCTCGTCTCCGTTTGAGCCAGCCAACTGATACCGAGAAACAATCTGCCACTTATGATTCAAAAAATAGCTCGGCTGTAGATTCATTCCTACCGCGTTTCCGTTGTCGTTACCAAAACCAGCCGTAATTTCATTGATCAAGGCGAACTTTCCTTTGTGAACTATGACTGCACCAGAGATACCATTTTCAAAATAGTTCATGGTGGTGGCATTTTGGTTGTAGTCGCTGTGAATATAGGAGCCGTAGAGGGTCACGTTATCCATATTCGCTTGTTTACCGAGGTCGTAGTAGACCTGCGTGATCTGAGACCATCCAGAGTCGAACTCCACGAAGGCCTCTCCGATATCGCGGCCAGTGGCATTCGTGAAAGCACCCGTATAGTAGGTGACGGGGCCAACCGTCCCTTTGAGGGTTACGGCTGGGGTATAATCGACATTAAACATGTTGGTGAGCATTGCCCGCTCAAGGTAGTTTAAGTACCGACTCGAGACGTTGCGATCATGCGTAAATCGATTCTTCTGCTGGCCAATGGAAAGCGCTATCTCCGGAGAAAACTGCCATTCCGCCCACAGTTCGGTGAATCCGTTGTAAAAAGGATCGATATTACTGCCGCTCACCATTTGGGCATGGAGCGTCAGGTGTTTGATCATCTTGGCCTGAGCACCCAAACGAAACCGACGAGTCTCATACCCATCGCTAGAGCCGGTATTCGCCTCTGTCCAGTGGTACTGGCCCTGATAGCGCCCAAGAAGCCACACCTCTTGTACCGTCGGATTCTGGTCGTTCTTGTACACCCGTCCAAGATGTTCAAGTCTATCAGCAACGCTAGTACCGGTCGCCTCTTTGGAGGTCAGAGAAGGTTCAGGTGTGCTCGGCACCGGCGCCTTGATACGGTCTGTTATGCCTAATGGTGGACTCTGCGCAACTGCAGCTCGGGAAACGAAAGTGGTGACGAGAGCGAGACCAACAACGCCCATCCACTGCAGAACTTGCGCCCAACGGTCCCCGCGTCCGCGGACAGATTCTCTGTGAATACCGGCCCAGACGCTCGCAAATACCGCTCTATCGCACACTCACGTATCCGCCTCGCACGCCCCCCTTCGAGTATACGATCTGATACAGCTGAACCATTCGAGCTTGAAAAAGCGCCTCGCATCCATTCAGGTAGTACAACCACATCTTTCGGAAGGGCTCTCCGTACTTATCCTGGAGCGAAGGCCACCCTGCCTCAAACTTTTCTGCCCACGCTCGCAGAGTCAGCGCGTAATCAGCCGAGAAGTTGTGAAGGTCCTCGATAACCATTGTCCCTCGAGCCGGGGCTATCAACTGCGGGAACGTAGGCAGGTAGCCATTCGGAAAGATCCGTTTTTGCAACCACAAGATGTACTGATCGAGGCTCGCTGCAGAATACGTTGAGAAGCTCTCTGCCGAGATAACCTGCAAGCCAAAAAGTCCATTCGGCTTCAAGCATCGCTCCACCATGCTAAAATACGTAGGAATATTCTTGCGCCCGACCGCTTCGATCATCTCTATCGACACAATGCGGTCAAAACTACCCGAATACTTCTGATAGTCCTCAAGCACTATCGACACATCGAGCCCGGCACACCGTTCTCGCGCAAGCGCCGCTTGCTCCTTTGATACGGTGAGCCCAACTACAGAGACGCCGTACGTAGAGGCCGCATACTGGGCAAAGTTCCCCCAGCCACATCCAATATCGAGGACACGCATACCCGGCTGCAGCCCGAGCTTACGGCAGAGGAGATCAATTTTTGCGATCTGAGCTTCACTTAGCGATTTCGCTTTTGCCCAGTATCCACACGTATAGGTCATCGTGTCGGAATCCAGCATGGTGGCAAAAAGATCATTTCCGAGATCATAGTGCTTTCGAGCCACTTCGTATGCGCCATCTCCAACCTGCGCATTCCAAAGACGATCCAAAATAACATACGAGAGAAAGCGAGGGCTTGTTTTCGAAAATTGGATCCCTAAAGAAGGATCCTGTGTAAAGAGCCGATACAGCAGGTTCGTCAGGTTTTCTGTCTCCCACTCACCTCGCATGTACGCTTCGCCGAGCTCGTACAATCCCCCTCGGCGCGCGATCTCAAGAATCTTCGCGGACACATCATCTGTATTATGCGGAGCCTGAGGTACGGCATGTGCTTCCATCTTAAGATTCTCTGCTGTATTCATCGCTTTTTTTCCACTCCTACTGCGTCCGAAATTACCAAGATTTCAGACATACGCTCTCGCTACCGCGGTCCAGCTCTGCGACTGCGAAACACCGCCAGCAGCCACAGACGGGCCCGGTGGATCATATTCTGTTGTGACCTGATAGTATAGGGATGAGTGGGGCGAGGCTTCTCAAACGGACACACCCCAACTTTAAAAAACAGGTTGAGGGCTTGATGGTGAATGCGTGGCATAGTTAGCAGTGTCGTCACTGGATACCGACACAGCAGCTTGAGCAGAGACACTCGTGTCAGGGGCTCTCCCGTCCCGGCTAAAGTAGCTGAAAACACTCTCTTTTGATCTTTTTCGAGATCTACTCCGATGAAAAGGTCTGCGCCTGCTTTTTCGAGGGTAACAACATAACCTCCTTCCGTATCGAAGAAGGGGGAAACGAAGAATTCCTTCGGAAACCGCCAGACGACCGGCATAGGACTTGGCTCACACACCAAGGGATAAATATGTGCCTCTCCAAAGGTGTTGTGCACCTCTGTGATGAGCCCAATCACCCGATCCTCGCCATCAAAACAGGCGAAGAAGCTAACCGGATTAAACACATATCCAAAGTAGCGAGGCATTGTAATCAAGGTAATACGTGCTGGAGAGACACTCACTCCACGGCCACGTAAAAGCATTTCAACTTTGGCTCGAAGAGTTCCCTCACCGGCTAGGTAGTCTCTGCTGAAAACGCTCAACACAGCTCTACGATCAACACCAAAGAGTCGTGGCGAGATAGAGAGCTGCGTGAGCTCATCGACATCCAGTGCGAATGAAAAGATTGGGTACGCGAATGAATGCTCTTGCGGCACTCCACGCCAATGCACAACGTTCCCTCGGATGATCCGCGAGCGTGGAACATGGGGCGAACGCCAAAGAGAGGAGCTACGCATACGCCGCAACTTCAGCCACTTGCTTCTGGGCATGTTCGGTATCGGCCAGATTCATGCCGAAGTGCTGCGTTACATCGAGCGCTGAGTGTACCGCATCTTCATGAAAGCCATACCGCATGTACGCACCACAGAAATACGTGTGTCGAGTGCCATTCAATTGTCGAATCTGCTCCTGACTCAGCGGCGATGTCGGCGTGTAGATCGGGTGGGTATACTCAACTTCATACAGCACCGACGTCGGATCTATCTCGTCCGTACAATTAAGAGTCACAAAATAATCTCGCGCAGCACGAAGCCGCTGCAGCTTGTTCATATAATAGGTTATCGCCACCGGAGAGTCCGGACGGGAGTTTGCGCGTCGCTTATAGTTCCACGCAGCCCAGAGCCGCTGATTCGGCGCGAGAACCGAGCGATCGGTATGCAAAACGGTCCGATTACGGCTATATGCCCACGTGCCTAACGCTCGTTGTTCTTCCACACTCGCATCCTGCAACAGCGCCAGCGCTTCGTCGGCATGCGTCGCTATAATCGCCTTATCAAAATGCTCGGCTACCCCGCCCTCACTCTGCAAGACGACACCATGTTCGTTTCGAACTATCGATTGGGCCGCCGCCTGAATTCGAACTTCCCCCGAAAATCCGCGCAAGAATGCCTTAATGTAGGCATGGCTGCCGCCTACAATTGTCTGCCACTGTGGACGCTTGCTCAGCTCAAGCATCCCGTGATTATTAAAAAACGTTAAAAATGAGAGCGCCGGGAACTCGAGTGCATTCGAATCCGGGGCTGACCAGATAGAACCTATCAACGGAGCAAGGTAATTCTCGAAAAAGAACGAACTTGTGCCCAGTAGCCGCAAGTATTCGCCTAACGGAATCTCACCTAACGTTCCCGCGCGAAGGTCTCGAAGCGCCCTTCGATTGAATCGTTGCTGCTCTATCAGCATGCCAAGAAACTGAGGGTTGAGCAGGTTGGACGGTGCCTTTAAGAACTCGGCTACTGAGGGCCCCATGTACTGCAACTGAGTTTTCTCGCACGAGAATCCAAAGGACATATCCGAATCTTGGCGACGCAACCCTAATTGGCCCAAAAACCTGTAGAAATTCGGGTAATTTCGGGGGTTACAGACAATAAATCCGGTATCGACTGCCAACTCTGGATTCAGGGGGTCATTGATGACTCTTGTGTTGGTGTGACCACCAACATAGTTGTTACGCTCAATCAAGGTCACATGATGCTTTCGGGACAACACATATGCAGCCGTAATTCCTGCGACACCACCACCAACAACAACTATTCGTAAGGGCTTCGAATCTACCAACACTGATCTACTATCCTTTCGTATATCGGATCCGGCAACATCCGGGCCAATTTCAATACCCAGTTAAACGGAAATGGGAATGCTATCTCTCGTTTCCCTCGCTCGATCCCGTTGCAAATACTAACGGCAGCCGTTGGTGAATCTATTAAAAACGGCATCTGAAAATCGTTCTTGTCTGTCAACGGCGTCTTCACAAAGCCCGGGTTTACGATGGATATCGTTATCCCCTTGGACTTGAGATGGAAGCGAATACTCTCCAAGAAATGGATCATGGCTGCCTTACTCGCACCATACGCTGCGGCGCGGGGCAAACCGCGATACCCCGCCAAACTCGCCACTGGAGCAAGATATCCCCGGCCGCGCTTCAACATCGATGGGAGCACCGCCTCGATGCAGTGCAGCATACCACCGTAATTGAGCTCCATAAGAGAGAGATATTCCTTGCTATTAAATTGCTCCGGCACTGTGAAGAGATGGGTGCCGGCATTGGGAATTGCGAGATCTATCGGACCCATAGCAGATTCAATCGCCGCCACTACGCCCTTCATCTGCTCCAGATCCAAAACATCACCCGGGAATGACCGAAGTTCCCCTGGTGTGTTCGCTACTCTGGCAATGAGCCCTTCGAGCACATCGGCACGACGGGCAGTTATCGCAACTCGAGCACCTCGACGGGCAAGCTCTATGGCGAGAGCCTCTCCGATGCCACTACTGGCACCGGTCAGCCACACGCACGCTCCTTGTAGTTGAAGGCCTGCCACTCTTTATCCCTTGCAAATAACGAACGTTGAACCGTCCCGATACGACCGTCACTATACCGACTCCCCCCAGGCTCCACAACGACTATCCCCCTCTCTCTCTCGCCGACGGCATCACTCCTCAGTACTTGTGCAACTTTCACGACCCAGTTCGTCCTTGACGCCCTAGTTCCGACAGCCGACAATGCTCCGCGGGTTCGAAGAAGAATGACACACCATCAAACCGATCCGAATACACAGTCTCATAGCGCAGTAGTGCTTTGGACGTCGCTCCTTGAAGCGCTGGTTCATGGAGACCACACCGCCGAGCCTCTCGCGCGTTTGTGTCATCAAAACCAGAGGCCCGGTACCAGGTCAACAGTGAGAGAATAGGAAAACATGGAACAGCCGCGCACCGCTCGAATTATTTTACTCGCTACGGCCGTTTACTTCTCCGTATGCGGACTATCAGCGATTCTAGCTCCGTGGCTATGGCTGTGGGCGAGCGGACTTCCAACGAGTATCTCAAACGAACTCGGTCTTGCGTTCGGCGTAGTCGGAGCGTACCTCCTCGCGTTAGCGGTAGGCGCGAGCATCGCAAGCATCCATCCACGACTACACGGGGGCGTCATCCTTACACTCATTGTGGCCAATGTATTTGATTTTATCGTCACGTTACGGGCCGTTGTCGCAGGACTACTGCCGACGGTAAACGGAGCGATCTTCATTGCCGCGACAATAGTGTGGGCAACGTTACTTACGATTGCGTGGGTAGATAGTCGCCGCTAATTCAGCTGCGCTTACTGAGTGGCTTTACGCAGATAGTTCTTGAGTCGTATGAGTGCTCGCGACCGAATCTGAGATGCGCGAGACTCCGTTACTCCGAGAATTTCGCCAATCTCTTTTAAATTCAGCTCTTCGTAGAAGTAGAGGCTGATAACGAGACGCTCCTTCTCTGGAAGTCTATCGAGGGACCGCGCGATTAGGCTGACTTTTTCGTGACCTAGAAGTTTGTTGAGGGGGTCTTGGCCCTTACTCGCGAGCCAATCCTCCGCATGGAACCGCTCCTCGCCGTGACCGAAACCAAGCTCCTCAAAGCTCAGCATCACGATACTGCCGACTTCCCCCAGAAGCTGCTGAAGCTCCTCAATCTGAATGCCAAGCTCTTCTGCTACCTCTTCATCACTCGCCGGACGACCGAGCTTCTGCTCGATACGGTGATACGCCATCTCGATTCGGTGAGACTTAAATCGTAACGATCGAGGTAACCAGTCTTGCGAGCGGAAGCTATCCAAAATAGCTCCACGGATTCGAAACTGGGCGTACGTGCTAAAATTGGTTTCATGCTTCGGATCGTATTTCTCGAGGGCATCTACGAGTCCGATAATACCCGAATTGAGCATCTCTTGTAGATCGATGTCTTTGGGCAAGCGGCCTGACAAGCGGTGCACAACGCGCTTCACCAAGGGAAGATAGCTTCGAATGAGCTCTTCCTTCTCGAAATCATCGATAGTTCTGTATGCCTCTACGGCTGATCGCTTGGGCTTAACCACCGTTTATCTCCTCGTAACTCGAAACAGTCTTAATCACTATCCCAAAGGTAGTCCCAATTACCGCCGTGGCTACCAAACACCTATACAGTATCTTCACCGTTCGTGTACCAGCCTGAATTCCACCAACAAAAAGAACCAGACACGCTACAACGATCGTTAGTCCGCATAGGATCTTTAACAACCCATAGCGACGCTTTCCACCCTTCTTTTTAACAGCTCGCTTCTTCGCCATACGTCGAAAGATCTAACAGTTGACGGAAAAAGAACTGCATTCCGCCCTTGACCCGATTCTGGCGCGAGTTTTCTCCAAGCTTTCGAGCAAGCTCCGATATACCTCGTGCTGCTCGGCTCGACGGAAAACCCGCTGCAATCGGTCGACGATCCATGATGCACTGCCGGACCGCTTCATCAGTAGGAATCCACCCAACGTAGCGGGTTTCTACTCGTAAGAACTTGGTCACTGCATTCGACAACGTGTTAAACGCTGCCTTTGCATCCGCCTCCGTGGAGACATTATTTACAACCACCGAGAAGACTTTCTCTCCGTATGCCGAACTTAAAACCTTTATGAGAGCGTACGAATCAGTTAATGAGGTCGGCTCTCCTGTAATTACACACACGATCTCCGCGGCGGCACTGTTGAAGTACATCACATCGGACCCAATGCCTGCAGGAGTATCAATCAGTAAGAAGTCGAATCGATGTGCAATGCGCTCGATCTCGGTCATGAGAAGCAGCTTCTCCGTCGACTGCAGGGACTGAATCTCTTCGATACCACTGGCCGCCGGAATAATCGTTATTCCACCCGGCGCCTCTACGAGTATATCATCAAGGGAGCATCGCCCCTTGAGAACCTCGTGCAGGGTACCCTTGGGTTGGATGCCGAGAAGCACGTCCACATTCGCCAAGCCCAGATCAGCATCGAGCACGAGCACCGAATAGCCCTGTGATGCCAGGGAGATAGCCGTATTGACGACCGTGTGCGTTTTGCCAACGCCACCCTTGCCACTGGTGAAGCTCACAACTCGCGTAACGCCCTGATGCCGCTGCATATTTTCGCCACTCTTCACGCGCATATCCTTTGACAAAACACACCTCTCCCTACGTACGGTGCCTCTGTTTTGATTCACTTCAGCACTCAATTGACTCAACTAACTGCAAACGGCCTCGAAAATCCCTCCAGATTCTAAATACCCAGGAGATCCCGACCTACTCTCCGATACTTAGAACACCCAGAGACTGAACCTTGGTGTTTGCCGCAATCTCGTGGTGGCTCAGCACTGCATAGCCGGGCGCAAACCGATCCACGAAATTAAACACCGCTGCTCGCAAGTGTCCCGGCGCGAGGAGAACTGGCGTCTGGCCTATCTCACCAAACCTCTCCGCTGCGGCGGCGAGTTTATTAATCACCACCTGCGCCATACCCGGCTCGAGCGCTAAAAACGAGCCCTCATCTGTCTGTTGCAAGGCCTCACTCATCGCCCGCTCCAACGTTGGTGTCAGACTCACCAGCGGCAAGACGCCGTCAGGACTTGTGTACCGCGCTGTAATCGCTCGGCCAAACTTGCGGCGAACGAACTCTGCTAGGCGCTCTGGACTCTTCACCGAGGGCGCCCAATCCGCGAGTGTCTCGAGAATCGAACGAAGATCGCGAATGCTGACCTGCTCACGGAGTAGAAGTGCCAACACCTGCTGCAAGCCTCCAAGATTGAGCACGCCGGGAATCAATTCTTCTACTACCTTTGGAGCAACTTTGGAGAGATTGTCGACAAGATGTTGCACCTCTTGCCGGCCCAGAAGCTCGTGCATATGGCTCCGCACAAGCTCCGTGATATGCGTCGTAATGACTGTCGATAGATCAACGACGGTATACCCAGAGAACTGCGCACGCTCTTTATCAGATTCCGCAATCCAAATAGCATCAAGACCAAAGGCTGGCTCTTTGGTCGGTACTCCCGTTACAGGCGTTGCTACATTGCCCGGATCCATCGCCAAGAGATGATGCGGCTTAAGGGTCCCTAATCCGACCACGGTACCACGAAGAATAAATCGATATTCAGTCGACTTAATTCGGACGTTATCTCGAATATGTATCGGCGGAACGATGAAGCCGTAATCGAGGGCGAATTGCCGGCGAATCGACCGGATTCGCTCGACGAGGTCACCGCCCTCTACAATCTGAACAAGCTCAAAGCCCACTTCCAACTCAAGCGTATCAACGGAAAGAAGCCCAGTAACCTCCTCCGTACTCCCCGGTTTTGGCCCTGTAGCTTCTGCCTCTTTGGCACTCTCTTCCACCGCTTTTTTGCGCTTCAATTCCTCGGCGGCATTCCGCTTAACGAACCCGAGAATTCCCGCTCCTAGTCCCAAGACAACGAACGGCAGAAACGGCAAGCCCGGCAACACTGCCATCGCTAACGCAACTCCTGAAGTCAAAAATAGCGGTCGAGCGCTTTGTCCAAGTTGCGACAAGACCTCACTTCCAAGATCATCACCTGAGGCAGCGCGAGCTACGATAAGGCCGGATGCCGCCGAGATAATAATCGATGGGAGCTGTGCAACGAGTCCCTCACCAATCGTTAAGATGGTGTAGGTCTGAGCAGCGCCCTTCCAGTCCATACCGTGCTGAAGCACCCCGATAAGCAGTCCACCCACTACGTTGATTCCCACAAGGAACAATGCTGCGATGGCGTCTCCTGCCACAAACTTTGCAGCTCCGTCCATGGCTCCGTAAAATTCAGCTTCCATGGTTAGCTCTTTACGACGCTGCCGAGCCTCCTTGTCATTGATCAGTCCAATATTCAGGTCCGAGTCGATCGCCATCTGCTTTCCAGGCATTGCATCCAAGGTAAAACGCGCCGCTACTTCAGCGATACGCGATGAACCCTTGGTCAACACTTTAAGGTTTACGAGGTTAATACAGATGAACATCACAATTCCGATAATGTAGTTTCCTCCAACTACAAACTGACCAAAGGCCTGAATCACATGACCTGCGGCATCCATTCCGGAACTTCCATTGAGCAGAATCAATCGGGTAGAAGCCACGTTCATCGCGAGTCGGAAAAGAGTCGTTACCAGAAGAATCGCCGGGAAAGACGAGAACATCAGCGGCCGGTCGATGTATAGGGATGTGAACAAGATGATGAGTGAAACAGTGATATTAAGCGCGATACAGACATCAAGGATCGGAGTAGGTAATGGAAAGATCAAAATCGCCAAGATACCGACAAGCGCGGTCGGTATGAGCAATCCTCGCATTCCTCCAGCTTTGATATTCAGCGTTCCAGCAATTGCATTAGCCATAATACCTGTTTAACTCCTATTACTGCGCAGATTTCGGATGTGCACGGGTACGCCGCAGGCGGTACACGTATGCGAGTACCTCTGCAACCGCTCTAAAGAGTTCGCGAGGAATCTCACTGCCGACTTCGGTTGATGCATACAAAGCACGCGCAAGTGCCTTACGCTCTAAAATCGGGATATTGTGTTCCTTAGCGATTTCCCTGATTCGTTGCGCCATAAAATCCGTTCCCTTCGCAACCACTATCGGAGCCGCAAAGTTAGCGCGGTCATATTTCAATGCGACCGCGTAGTGCGTTGGGTTTGTGACGATTACGTCGGCTTTGGGGACACTGGAGCGAAGCTTGTTTTGAAGTCTCTGCTGCCCCTTGATGATCATCTTACGCCGCATCGTCTCATCACCTTCGACCGACTTGCGCTCATCTTTTACCTCTTCCTTAGTCATTTTATTCTGGCGTAGCCACTGGAAGCGCCCCCATACGATGTCGATCGCTGCAATGGCAAAGAAGACGTACATGACCTTCCAAAATACGGAGCGCATAGCGTCGCCAGAGAGAGCGAGCACATCTGGCAGGGACATATGGACAAGACTCACCATGCGAGGCGCATACGACTGCAACGCCCAGTAGCCGATCGGTATAACGAGAGCCAACTTGACTATCGCTTTCACGAGATTCGTGAGTCCGTGAATCGATACAATTCGCTTAATTCCCTTGAGCGGGTTCATGAGATCCCAGCGAAATTTGATCCATTTATCGCGGCGATTCCAGTTGGTCTGAAGCATAACCGCGATCGAAGCCACAACCGCTACACAACCCGTAACGATTAAGATATCGGGTAGCATGAGCTGGCAGAGGCGGAGGAACCCGGACATGAGGTCATTCGGATTGAGCGGTCGGTCATCTGCTATCATCAGAAACGACCGAACAAGCATGTACCGCATGTCTTTGTAGAGAATGTTCCAGGAGAGACTTACCGCGAGAAAGCCGGTTACGAGAACGAGCGCATGCTCTAAGTCTACCGAGTGGAATACGGCGCCCTCTTTGCGAATCTCTCCCAACCGTCGTTCGGTGGGCAATTCGGTGCGTTGTTCGGGTAAGCTATCTTTTGCCATGTTCCACGTTTGTGTAACCAACAGGGATGCCTGTTGGTGTCGCCCACGACCGTATCCGGGGTGTCACTATCCCGGCACGCACGGGTGCCCACAGGGACAGGAGCAATCTCCATGCCGCAAAGATTAGTCAACGAATCAGGATGTTAGGCTCGATGCTGTGTCAGAAATCCGCGTCATACTCGGTGGGTCTGCAAAAACGGTGACAAGTCCGCAAGACCTGAGTCCCGTGGGCCCGCCGGCCGTGCACTCCATCGACCCTCTTGGCCTGCCCAGCGCCCCGCCTAAGGCTCAGCACGCCTCCCTGGACCGCACTAGCTTTTCCGCATCGCGGTGTCGGTGCAGGATTAAATATTCGACACCTATTCGAACGAAGCGGCTACCCAACGCGCACCTCGCCTGGAAGATATCTCCCTGTTAGCTAAGAACAGCAACAAGCACATCAGGAAGGCGCTCAAATTCACGGGTGAGGTAGCGTGCGACTTCAGGCAGCGCAAGTATAGAGATCGCAAACCCAATCCCAATTGTGAGCGGAAAGCTCATGATGAAGATATTCACCGTTGGAACCGCCTTCGAAATCAATCCCATTACAAAATTGGTGAGGAGTAATGCCACCACCACGGGAGCGGCAATCAAACACCCGATCTGGAATATGCGCCCACTCTGCTGCAAAACTGCCTCGAGTCCCGCTGCGGATAGGACAAAGCTTCCGGGCAGAACAGTTGCGTCCAGCCCAGCTAAGGCACCTATCGCTATATGGTGACCGCCGATAAGAAGAAACACCACTATGGCAAAATCACTGTAGATTCGGGCAAGATCCGATAACGGCGCGGAGGTTGCTGGGTCGAACATCTGAGCCCCGTTGAGTCCCATGGTACCACTCGCGAGGTGACCGGCAGTTTGTGCACCAGCGACTATCATTAATGGTACCAACGCAATAAGTCCACCAAGCATAACTTCCGATATCATCTGAGTAGTCATTGCAAGCATATCGGTGGGCACAGGGGCAGTGTGCTGTAGATTGAGCGAAACAAACGCCAGCACGATGCTCGCTGGGTAGCGCAGCGCAACGCCTTGCATCCCTGCACCAAGACCCGGGATCAGCATAAAAAACACCATGTATCGAGTCGCGAGGAGCAAGAAGGTCCATCCCACATCGAGCCGTGTAAGCAGAAGTTCTGAGAGGGATGAAATATGCTGCAAATCCACGGACACCTCGACGAAGTCTCCTACCGTTAATGCGGTGTCATCGTACCGATCTGGTTATAGACGTATGTCGTAAAGCCAGCGATTCGATTTATCATGAAGTGCCCAAACATGAGCATACCTACCACGGCAGCTCCAATTTTCGGGATAAAGGCCAGCGCTGGATCATTAATCTGAGTGGCCGCCTGGAAAATACTGACAATAAGACCTGCGATGAGACCGAAGATGAGAATCGGTGCGCACGTGTATAGCGCGGTCTCAATACTAATCTGCCCTAGTCTCAGAAAATCATCTATCTGCATATATCTACTCCTAGACTTGGTAGGTCTTCACCAATGAACTGATAATTAAATGCCACCCATCAACAATAACGAATAACATGAGCTTAAGCGGCAGAGAGATCACTACCGGTGGCAGCGTAATCATACTCATCGACGTCAAAACTGAAGACACCACCATGTCTAAAACGAGGAACGGCAAGGCAATTAAAAACCCGATCTGAAATGCGGTGTTTAACTCACTCAGAATGAAACCCGGTACCGCCACGAAAAACGGCACATCAGCCGGATCCTTGGGGAACTCAGTGCGGGTAATCTGAAGAAATAGAGCTAGGTCCTTCTCGCGAGCATGCTTGACGAGAAACTCCTTCAGAGGAGCTGCGGCTTTCTGGAGTGCTTGCGACTGATCCATCTGCCCATCCATATAGGGCTTAATTCCCTGATCGTAGCTCTTCTGGAACACTGGCCCCATGATTGCGAAGGTCAGAAATAAGGCTAAGCCAGTGATCACCGTGTTTGGAGGCAGGGACGCCGTACCGATCGCGGTTCTGGTCATTCCTAGTACAACTGCAATGCGCGTAAAGCAGGTCATGCACAGGATCATCGCCGGAGCGAAGGTAAGGGCCGTTAGGAGAAGGAGGATCTTAAGGCTACTTGCCACGGAGCTTCCGCTCGCCATCTCGTTACCACCGATGGAGATGGAGAGGTCTGGCAGTGTCCCCTGCTCGGACCATGCGTTTTCAGAGCCCGCACATACGGCCATGAGAGAGAGCAGCGCGAGACTCCCGAGACGAAACCACCTAGCTTTGATATACTCACGCATTGAACGCCTCTACTTCATCACAGACTTCACTCAAAGAGTCACCAAAATGCGCGGTTGATAAAGCATGCGATGGTAGAAGTGTAACTTTCTCCGTCCCAGAGGCTACTAAGAATTCCTTTCCGTCCAACGACACCACCATCAGGGTAGCTTTAGGCGTAAGAGCCACTCGCTCACGGATAATTAACCTTCGTCGGCCCGCTACGCCGTGCTTGCCCATATAGCGTCGGTATAGGTGGATACCAGCGGCAAACGCACCCAAACAGAAGAAGAGCGCGCCTACCATTCGGAAACATGAGCTTGCTACGCTACTCTGATCTGCCGCTGCAAATCCCTGTGCTACGCTCGAAACATCAGATGGAAGCTCTGCCATGGCCAACGTCGGAAACGCCAGAGCCATACCAAGAACCACAAACGGAAGTGCGCCTGTCGCTCGCTGAGGTATCATAGTTATCGTCTCTCTAAGCCCTCAATACGATCCTCGGGAGAGATTATATCCGTCAGCCGAACACCAAACTTCTCGTTGACGATTACCGCTTCGCCTCGTGCCACGGCTTTACCGTTGATAAATATATCAAGCGGTTCGCCAGCCAGCTTTTCAAGCTCGACGACCGATCCCTGTCCGAGTTGCAACAGGTCGTTAATCGTCATTCGAGTTCGCCCAACTTCTACGGTGACCTGAAGAGCCACGTCGAGGATAAAATCGAGGGTTCTTCCTGTCGCCTTCTTAGCTGGTGTCGCCGCTGCTGTCGCTGCGACATCAACCGCTGCTGCAACATCAGCCGCAGCTTGCGCTACTCCTTCGAGTCCTTGCTCAATATCACTATCGGCCATTGTGGATCAGCTCCTCTCTGTTTCGAATATTAATTAAATCGTTTTTCGGGATCTCACGCGAAATCTTAATCGCTCGATTTCCTCGTTTGTTCCCAACACTTCCGTAAAATTTCGGCACACCTTCAACGAGCACATGCGCATCTTCAGTTGGGCTTGTATCCAAGGTGAGAATGTCGCCCGGATTCAGCGCCAAAAAATCTCTTGTTTTGATAGATCCGCGGGCAAGTTGAACGCTCAAAGAACAGGATGTCTGTAAGACGTTACCTTGCATTCGCTTTACAAGCGCTCCATCCACCTCAAGCCGCGTGCTTTGAATGCTCGTGGCAAGTTTTGAGCGCAAGGGCTCAAGTGTCGAATACGGCGTACAAATAGTCAGGAGTGTGCACTCCTGCTCAAGCTCAATCTCGATATTAACGACGATCACAACATCAGAGGGCGGAGCGATCGTAATTGCGAACGGATTAACCTCCGATCGGAGATACTCGAAGCTGATTGGATATACCGGTGCCCATGCATCCTGGAGCAGCTCAAGGGCTATCATTACGACTTTGCCGATGAGGCGCGTCTCAATTGGAGTATATTCACGCCCCTCAACCTTAACTCGACCCTGCCCGCGTCCACCGAACAGGCCATCTATGACTCCAAATACGAAGGGAGCTGAAACAACAACGAGCGCTTGCCCCGAAAGAGGGGCCATTTTTACAACGTGGAGCGACGACGGAAGTGGCAACTTCTTCATGAACGAGCCGAACTTGACCATCTCTATGCCACCGACGTTTGTAAAACACGTACGGCCTAAAAACTTGGCGAGTCCAGTTCGAAACTGCCGAGCAAAGCGCTCATGAATGAGCTCCAGGGTCGGCATTCGACCGCGGATGATTCGCTCCTGACTAGCGAGGTCAAAACGTTTTACGTTTGCTTGATTGGCCGCCTCTACGGTGCCCTCTTCGATGTCGCCCTCGGAGAGTCCCTTCAGAAGAGTATTGATTTCATCTTGGCTCAAGACTTGATTCATATCTCTCCTACTGGATCACGAATTGCGTAAAGTACACTCTTCGAACATCCTCGCGTCGGAGGCGTCCGTTGATTAGTTCACGAATGCTCTTTTTTAGCTTCTCTTTGCCATTCACATCCTCAAGACCTGAGGCTTCTTGCTGCGTCAGCAGGGTAATGATCTCATCCCGAATAGGCACCATTCGGGTGTATATTTTTTTAGGAACATCTGGAGTCTCAAATTCGACCTGCATCTGCAAACGAATGTATTTTCCACCTGCAAGATTGACCAGGAATGTGTCGAGAGGAAGGATAGCACCAAGAGCTTCCTCTCCCTCTTCCAGCTCCTCCGTATCCAGGTTGCCCTCTGGCTCTGATTCCGACTGCGATTGATCCAGCTTTGCTTCTGCAGCTTCAGTTACTTCAGGCTCAGGCTTGTCACCGGAGAGCAAAAAGAACCCCACGGGAGCGCCGATACCGACGACAAGCAGGGCCACCGATGCAAGAATGATCATCTTCTTCTTTCCGGCAGGAGCCGGGAGAGCGGCGAGATCTTTTTGTTCCGTCTCTTTATCTGCTGTCATGCTTCCACTACTCTCGAACGATTCGTATGCTTCCAACTACCGCTGCGGACGTTGGATGCACCACCTCAAACGATTCACATTCACTCACAAGCTCAATCGACACTCGCTGCGTCGGACGTGTGTGGGCCCGAATCAGTGAGCTTACCATTCGAATAGTCTCGTCTCGTGTTCCACTCCCACATCCCCTCACGAGTACCGAGCTGGTATGTGTCTCGGGGTTAGCGAGTGCTTCTTCCATTGCCTTTGCGAAAACTGCGCTCTTCTTGGGATCGGCGAACTGCCCTCTCTCAATCGGAACTTCAATAATCAGACCTGGCTTTGGCCCTACGGTCGGATTAGCAAGAGAGGTGCCAGAGGCGCCTCGCGAAGTGGAAGTAGCTGGAATGACGGGATTTCGCGTCTCACCACGACGTCTCATCGCGTGCCACGGCGTCAAAACCAA
>JBIIYC010000174.1:0-5447 GCA_044347025.1 Bdellovibrionota bacterium | reverse complement strand
GTGTAAGAGAGATGCGACCGATTCGACCTGCGCTACGAGGGCGTCTCGGTCATGCTCTGTTACGTTGTGCGGTTCATCGACGGCCTGTCGCTCAATTCGTCCGGCTAAAGCTGCAGCGCTATTCGCACCCACATCAAGCAGGAGGCCCTTGAGAGAGTGAATGGTGCGGCGATATGCAACTGGGTCGATCGGAGGGAGTACAGTCCCCCGAAGGGTCGTAAGCGACTCTGAGTAGCAGCTAATGAAGCTGGAGAATATCAATCCGGTGCGCCTGAGCGAGTTGCCTGATCGTTCGTAAACTCCAGGAATATCCAGAGCGGCAACTTCCTCTGTATTCTCGTTGGCAGGCACTACAGACGTCAGTGAATCGGCCTGTCGAGAGAAGTCTTCCGCTAGGCGGCAGAGCTCCTGAATGATCTCGATATCCGATTCCGCTTCATCTACCTGCTGTCGTTCGGTGACGACCTCACATGTAATCTGAGAGAGTAGTCGGCTTAAACTCTTTGGGCTAATCGGTTTGGTGATAATATGATCTATGCCGGAGGCACGCATCTTGGAGCACTCTTCCGGGAATGCATAGGCCGTAACTGCCACTATCGGAAGTTTGCGGCTGGTGTGGTGCTCCCGTTCAAGCTCCCTGACGTGTTGAGTTGCGGTGAGTCCGTCCATTACCGGCATTTGAATATCCGTGAGTACAACATCCAGGGATTTTCTCCCGTGTTCAAGATCGCTATTCGACTGGATGATGCGATCAAGGAGCTGTTGACCATTCTCTACAAGCTCAACGCTATGGCCGGCCTCCTCCAGGAGATTTTTGAGGATGATTCGATTCGTTGCAGCATCATCTGCGACAAGGATCTTGAGTTGATGCTCTGATTTCTCCTGTTCGTCATCTTCAGCTGCAAACGAGGTCGATGGTGCCAGCTTTCCTGCCCCGATTAACATGATGTCCAGTGCGCTAACCGGCTTATGTGTCACGTAGAACGTATCAAATCGACCGAATTGGTCGGTCATCGCCATCTCCGATGGTCTTACTGCCATAACGACGGGAATTCGACGGCGCGCCGCGATGGTAAGAAGCGGAGTGAGTTCATCGACCAGAAGATCGTTAGTTCCTGAGATGTGAATCAGGTCAAAAGAATCAACTGCCTCGATAATAGCGCTGATTGATCGCGGCTGTTCCGTCTCGAAGAGGCTAACTGCGACGCCGTAGTGTGAGAAGCCGTCCTGTAGAAGAGTGGCGCCCTGGCCTGACTCGGAGAGGATAGCCACTGATTTTGGTACCGTTCGCCGAGCCTCTGATCGGTTTGATCTCTCCTTTACGACCGCAAACGGCGCTTCGATTGTGAACGTCGAACCGTGATTAAGCACACTCTCGGCTGAGACGACGCCACCCATCTGGTCAACGATCTGCTTGACGATAGCGAGCCCCAGTCCGGTACCCGCATAGAGCCGAGCAGTTGATTCGTCTGCCTGTGTGAAAGGATTAAAAATGTCAGCGATCCGATCCGCTGGAATGCCAATACCCGTATCCGAAACCTGGAATCGGATACCAGCTCTGTCGCCCCGTACATCGCCGTACGTTGATACTACGAGAGAAACATTTCCAGTCGCTGTGAATTTGAAGGCATTTCCGAGAAGATTCGTCAGCACGTTCTTCAGTCGCAATGGATCCCCGATCACCTTTTCGGGCACGTCGGGGCCGATATCCCAGCAGAGTTCGACCTCGGGCTTCTGTTCAAAACGGGGAACTAACTGCGTAACGGTCGTTCGAATTGTATCGTGTAAGTTAAACTCTATCTGCTCAAGGGTAAGACTTCCTGTCTCCATCTTCGAGAAGTCCAGGATCTCGTTTATAGTTTCTAAGAGGCCCTTAGCGGAGTCTTGCGCCATCTGAATGTACGAGCGTTTGCCCGAGTTTGACTCCTGTTTCATAAGGATGCGCAGCATGCCAGTGATTCCATGAATCGGGGTACGTAGCTCATGGGAAACCTTGGCGATGAACAGCGACTTGCCGCTGTTAGCCTTCTCGGCTTCATTGCGGGCAGTTATCATGTCTTTATATGAGCGTTCGGTGCCTTCGAGGAGTGTCGTCAGTGAGCGATTGAGGAGGCCAATTTCATCAGATTGAGTGACTGATGCTCTAAGGCTGAAATCTCCCGTTCGGGCTACCTGCATAATGACATGACACAGTCTCTGAATCGGAGTGATGACTGAGCGATTGAGAAATAGGAGCACGATCGCGTTGGAAAAAACCAGGGCTATGGCAACGAGGAGAACGATGTGGTTCATCGCTGCGACACCCTGAGCGTATACCTGACGGGGCATATCGATAGAGACACGGAGAAGGGGAGCGCCAGAGAGGTCTGCAATGGTGCTGGCCGCCTGGATATTTGATTTCGTAGTGACGAGGGTAGTGTGTGAGTGTCCGAGCTGATCGGTATCGGTTTTGAGGGGGGAGTCTATCGATTCGAAGTGAGGATTCATGCGGAGCTGTTTTGCAAGCTTCCACTGTGCTCCGGCGGAAAACTCTCGGGTAAACACGAGCGCAAGCTCTGCCGTTGTTACGTTGTCTGCAGACCCAGTCGCCACCGCCAGTAACGTCGGTTTCCCATTGATCCGAGCCAGTCCGGAGGCGCGGCGAGACTTTGGATTGTGCAGCATCTCTGCTGCACCGGAGCTGCGAAGGAGAGTCTCGGCATCCTGGTAAGAGAGGGTCTCAAGGGTATTCGTCTGTCGATCAAAGCGACCGGCAAGCAGTACTTCCCCTTGCTTGTTGATTACAATGACATCCTTGAAGTCAAACGGGAGGTCGCTGAAGGTCTCTTCGAGAGACATGCTGTTGAGGTCGCTCGTCTTCGAGCGTTTTGCGATAGTCTGGCTCCATTCTACGGCGCGAGATTCCAGCTCCTCGTGGATATTGCGCACCCCTTCGAGAACTCGTGTGAGATTTGTCTCAGCCTGTCCCTGCTCAACAGAGGAGAACTCGCTCAAGATAACCTCGGAGAAGAGGATATAAATCCCGGCGAGCAACATCGCGAAGATGGTGGTAACTGCTGCTGCTGTTTTGAGTCTCAGTCCCATAGGTATTCTCATAAGCCTTACATACGGCATCGGAGTTTTTAGTAGGGAGCTAAAGACACTTTTTAAGCATGTGCACCCACCTGAGTCGCCGTTTTGACACGAATAGACGCGGGTGTGCGAGCCTTCAGAGCTTTACAAGCCCGGGTGTCGGGTGTGTCAACGATTTGGCGGGGCGCTACGCGGCGAAGCCGTGCTCCGGCCCGGGATACTCGCCTGATTTAACCTCGGTGACGAACCGAGTGATCGCCTCACGGATGCTGTGGGAGTCCTCCATGAAGTTTTTGGCAAAACGTGGTCGACGGCCTGGCGTAATATCCAAGATGTCATGCAACACAAGAACCTGCCCGGTAGTATGCGGGCCTGCGCCGATCCCAATGGTTGGCACTGAGAGCGCATCAGTGACGCGCTTCGCGAGCGGGGTGGGGATCAGTTCGAAGAGTACCATGTCTGCTCCAGCAGACTCGAGGATCTTAGCATCGTTTAGCAGTTGTCGCGCTCCGTCGTCATCGCGCCCCTGGACCCGATAGCCCCCCAACGCATGCACCGTCTGTGGAGTGAGGCCCAGGTGTGCGCAAACAGGGATTCCGCGCTCAGAGAGGAACGCGATAGTCGGCGCAAGCCACGCTCCCCCTTCAAGCTTCACCATCTGAGCGCCAGCTGCCATGAGAGTTGCTGCATTCCGGTAGGCTTGCGCGGGAGATTCTTGATAGCTACCGAACGGCATGTCGGCCAATATCCAGGCGTACCTGTTTCCTCGGGCAACACAAGCAGTGTGATATGCGATATCAGTTACTGAAACCGGGAGCGTTGAGTTGTGCCCCTGAAGTACCATTCCGAGGGAATCGCCAACGAGCAGGATATCAACACCGCAGTCATCGAGAAGGTGCGCGAAGCTCGAATCGTAACACGTGAGCATCGTGATGCGATTCAAGGCTGCCCGACGTGAGCGGATATCTGCGATCGTAATCGCTTTTCGCGTAGACGTTGAAGAATCTGCCATACGTCATCCTCATGGGTGCTGGTATATTAGTGACCAGAATGCGGGGTGCGTTCCAAGATAGCAAGAGGGATCCATAAGGCGAAGCGCCGACCGATGCTCGACGTTCTCGGGGAGAGAGTGCTGTCTGGACTTATATGTCCGTTCGTTGGAAACTCCACGTGCGGAGTTACTATATGCAATCAGTTCTTGTTGAAAACCTGCACAAACGTTTTGGAGATACCGCAGCAGTACGCGGGATCTCCTTTAACGCCGAGCGCGGAGAAATTTTGGGATTACTGGGACCAAACGGTGCTGGAAAAACCACAACGATCCACATGCTTTTGGGGCTGACCTCTCAGGATAGTGGTCGAATCTCGATTCTGAACAGGGAGATGCCGAAAGAGCGGTATTCGATACTACAGCGAGTTAATTTTGCCTCGGCATATGTTTCGCTTCCGGGAAACCTTACCATCGCCGAGAGCCTCTATGTCTACGCAAAACTCTATAATATCAAAAACCCGCAGCAGCGGGCAAAAGCGGTACTTGAGGAGCTAGAGGTTGATATCAACCCGAAAAGCTTAGTGGGTATGTTATCGGCTGGGCAGAAAACGAGGCTCAATATCTGTAAGGCGCTGTTAAACGAGCCAGAAGTCCTGTTTCTCGATGAGCCAACGGCCAGCCTTGATCCTGATATCGCGATCAAGGTGCGTGGGCTGCTCAAAAAGCTGAGAGCTAATCATGGTACGACCATTATTTATACCTCTCACTATATGCACGAGGTAGAAGAGTTGTGCGATAGAGTGATCTTTCTGGCGAGAGGATCGATCGTTGCGACGGGTACGCCCCGTGAAATTCGTGAGAGATCCAATATGACTACCCTTGAGGAGGTCTTCGTTTCAATCGCACGAGATGGTGAGCTCAAAGATATTAATGCAGAGGTGCGCGAATGATAGCTCGAATCATGGCGATGGTGCTTCGCTACATGTTTATCTATAAGCGCTCCGCGATCCGCATCGCTGAACTGATCTTTTTCCCGTTGATGGACCTCTTAGTCTGGGGGTTCGTGACGATGTACTTGGAGCAGATAACCCAGTCCAAAGTGGTCATCTTCATGTTGGGTGGTATCATCTTGTGGGATGTGTTTTTTCGGGCGCAGCAAGCAGTCGGTATGTCGGTCTTGCAGGAGATGTGGGTAGGGAACACCTTAAATCTCTTTGTGTCGCCCCTTCGCTCACACGAGCTGATTATCTCTACAGCTATAGTTGGATTTATTCGGGCGCTGATTACTGCGACCGGACTCGGACTGTGCGCGTACCTGATGTATACCTTTAACATGTTTGATCTCGGATTGGCGATCTTTCCACTGTTTGGGCTCCTGCTCTTC
>JBIIYC010000173.1:0-5496 GCA_044347025.1 Bdellovibrionota bacterium | reverse complement strand
TACGGTTCTCAAGACTCGCGTAATAGGGCAACACCAGCAGATAGTTCGTATTGACCGTGAGAGTAAAAAACCGCTCTCTGCGCAGATCTCCACCTCGTTGGCAAAAACTCTCAACGATCAGATCGATGCCTCGAAGGCGGTAATTATCTCCGATTATGGCAAAAGCACGATCTCAGAAGATGTGCTCTCCGTGCTTGCCGAAGCCTATGCAGCAGGACGACTCGGACTCACCACTCGTCCGCTGTTCGTCGATCCGCATCCACGAAATTACGAGCACTATCGTTGCATGAGTGTTGCGAAGCCGAACCGCAAAGAGGCTGAAGAGGCCTCAGGGCGAAGGATCGAAACGGTAGAGGATGCGTTCCGGGCTGCGGAAATTCTGATGAAGAAATGGAACTCCGAGCTGATGGTTGTGACACTCGGAGAGGGCGGAATGGTGCTTCGGCAGGCGGGAAGCTCAGAGGGGTTGCACCTCGAGACAACAGCTCGTGAGGTTTTTGATGTGAGCGGTGCGGGAGATACGGTTACTGCGGTTTTCACCTCTGCTCTTGCCGTTGGCGCGACCCCGGTTACTGCAGGAGTACTGGCAAATATCGCTGCTGGAATCGTTGTGTCAGAGGTGGGCACGGCGGCAATCGACCTCGCCCAACTTCGGGCTGAAGTATCGGAGTGGAGTGTCTAATCGAGATGTCGAGTAACGACGCAACGTCATCGCTAAAGAGTATGACTGGCTTTGCTCGGGTGTCAGGTAGCACGGCCGCGGTCGATCTCGATCTGGAGATAAAATCTGTCAATAGCCGGTACCTTGAGGTGAATCTCAAGGGGCCTCGGTCGGTTGCGGCGTATGAGCGAGATGTAAAAACCACTTTGCAGCGGCTTCACCGTCGTGGCCGAATCGATGTCGTTGTGACGCGGCGGGCAAAAGCGGCTGCGCCAGCCACGGAGCGAGAGAACTGGGAGCACCTGGATGCGTCTGTCGCCGCGTACTCATCAGCGTGCAAACGCTATGGAGTGCGAGGAGATACGATGGGGCAATTCGTAGCGTCCCTTATCCTTCGCGAAGGTGCCTCTGTGGATGATTCGAGTGGTATCGAAGAGCAGGAAACCAAACTTTTAATGGATCTCGTGTCGCAGGGGAGCCAGCTTCTCTATGCCGTACGAGAGACTGAGGGAAGGGCGTTATTCTTGGATATCGCGCAGCGGGTGGCACTCCTGGAGCGGTTGCGGGGCGATATTGCGACCAAGATGTCCGGAGCACCAGAGCGACTCCGCGAGCGGTTGACAGAGCGGCTGAAGGGCCTTGCTCCAGATCTAGCGGTCGATCCGGAGCGGCTTGCGCTCGAGGTTGCGCTGCTTGCTGATAGAGTTGATGTCTCGGAGGAGATCTCTCGACTTGAAATTCATCTGGGGCAGTTCCGCAAAACGCTACAAGGGCACGTCGACGGCGTTGGGCGAAAGCTTGATTTCTTAACGCAGGAGATAGGGCGGGAGCTTAACACGATCGGGTCCAAAGCGCAGGATGCTGGCGTTCAAGGTTTTGTAGTTGACGCTAAGGCAGAGCTTGAGCGGATCCGCGAGCAGGTACAGAATATTGAGTAACAGTATGACTCGACAGCTTACACGACAAGGAATTCTCTTCGTATTGATGGGGCCTACGGGAAGTGGCAAATCCACTTTTTGCGAGCGCCTCATCGCCGAGTTCCCAGAGGCTCTGTCCTACTCGACCTCGGTAACTACACGAGCCCCACGGCCAAATGAGATTCCGGGGAAGAGCTATCACTTCATGTCTCGGGATGAGTTTGTGGCTCGCCGAGAAAAAGGTGAATTCTTTGAGTGGGAGGAGACGCACGGGAATCTCTACGGAACGCTTCAGTCGAGCCTCCTCAGTGGTATTAATGGCGGAAAAGATCTGCTATTTCAGATCGATGTTCGAGGCGCTCTTAACTTCAAGAGACAGTTTGCTGACAACACGGTTACTATCTTTATCGTTCCTCCTTCATTTGCGGATCTTCAGCTACGGTTACGTGGTCGCGGCACTGTCGACCAGGATGAGCTACAGCGACGCTTCGCGACCGCTCGGAGTGAATACGAGACGTTGCTTAAGCTACACGGCGATAAAGGTGGTGTAGATTACTTAGTGGTCAATAACGACTTGGACGCAACGTACGACGAACTCCGTTCAATAATCATGGCCGAGCGGGCTCGATATAATCGAATGGACAAAGGCTCAGTCGAACAGTTCTGTGAGGTGCATGCATGAGAAATGTCGCAAAGGGTGTAGTTCGTTTATTGTGTGTCGGCGTGCTTGTCGCTGTGGCTGGATGCGCCCCTCGAGGTCCCCGCGAGCCGAAGTTTATCGAGGATATTCGTCCGATTCCTCCCGTGCTAAAGGTCAACAGCTATACGATTCAGCGTCGAGATCTCTTTGAGGCTCTCGAGCGGATGTCAGATGCTCCGATCCGATTGGTGCCTGTCTATCAATCGGTGTCGTCAACTCAGACCTACGAGTATCGTATCTTCGACGTATCCCAGGATGGAGTGTACGGTCTCCTTGGTCTCGAGAACTCGGATATTATCGTTGCGGTTGACCGATACCTTTTGAAGAATCCCAACCAATTCCCAGCCTTCGTACGACTCCTGTCGAATGAGAATGAAGCTACGATCGAGATCCGGCGCGGGGGTGAGGGGAGAATGTTGAAGTACTCCTTTGTGCCGGCGGTTCGGATGAAGTAGAGGACTCTCAAAGTGGTTATATTGCCATCGTAGCGGCCTCTCTCTGTTAATCTGTACATATAATTGTTGATACGTCTCACGTTGAGTATTCCTCAACGTATGAGCACAATCCCTCCGAATCTAAATCCTAAACACCACGGCGAGGTGATCCTTCGCACCCTGGAGACGAAGCACGTTAGTGATACGGAGCGACGACGGCTCGGACGAGAGCTTGCACGTGTTCGCTCTCGTCTAGAAGCAGGTGAATATAGTCGAAACAGCTTCGTCGGAAACACCTTCAACATCCCGGAGCGGATGGAGGACCTTCTGAGCGAGCTAGAGTTCTATTCGTCGCTTGGTAAGAGGTGGAGGTCGCTCGTAGCGGCGGTTGATCTGCCGAGATCGGCGCGGGTGCTGGATCTCTGTCCGGGACTCGCACCGAAGGTAGAGCTCGGTCTCTACTACTATGGGTTTAGCGGCGAGGTTGTAGCGTGCGATCTCGATCAGGCGCAGCTGCAACGTCTAAAGACGTTTCTAGGCCTCTTCGCAGTCGATTTCACTACTACGTATCTGTGTGCCGATGTTCTGACCCTTAATGGAGGGTGCTACGACGCCATATGTGGCAATCACGTTCTCGACGACCTCCTTCTGGCGCGCGCAGCCGCACGATTAGGTCTGCCCGCAGCTCTTATGTATGAGAGCGAGGCAACGCTGAGCGCGCTGTGTCACGATGCCCGCGCTCACGGAGAAGAGGAGATCCTTGCAGTGGCAGGCGGCGTGGTTGATCTGGCGGCGAGGCTTTTGCACAAAAACGGGGTCCTCATACTCACCCATTATGCGAGTCACGTTGAACGGATTATGGGGCTTGGTTTCTTCGGTGAGATGGTGAGAGAGGTGCTTAAAGCGTGCCGGCGCATCGGAAGGGATCGTGGGCTGCGCGCCATACGGCAGCATACCGATGCTGCGTGTAGGGAGTCAGGCTTTCAAGCCGATGAAGTGATGATTGTAACAAAAGTAGAGTGAGGAGGAGATATGGAGTCTGTTCAAACAAAGATGTTCAAGCAACTTTCGGAGCCCGCCGTTGGCTCAGTGCGGGTGAGTAAGGAGTCTGCGGCCAAGATCGGCAATGTGATTGACGATCTTCCGCTGAAGTTTCCCCCAGATGGCACATACTTTGTTTCATTAGAGGGGAGATCCCTGCACGTGTATGAAACCACAACCGGAATTACGCGCTTTACGACGAGCGATCCTTCGATGATCAAGTCGGTCGAAGTTGATGGAGAGGCGACGACCATCGCAATAGCGGGCGTGACAAATCTGAGTGAGATCGTTGTTCATCGGCAAAGGGGAGCGCTGGCTCGCGGTTCGATACAGCTTGAGGAGCTGTCTGCACCTGTAAGCGCAATGCAGGAGTTCTCTGCATTAGCAGCAAAGGGTTCACTGTCAGCGAGTGAGCACGCTCGAAAAGCTGAGCTTCTTAAAGAGATTCAGGGGGCCTTCGTGCAGGTTCACCAGCGCACCGAGCGTGCTCGGCAACGGCGGTCTACTCCGCCATCGAGTGGAGAGAGTCGGTCGTACGCAAGTAGGAGCTGTGGGTGATATGACGACTCGTTTTCGACTTGAGGATTTGGGGGCTAATCAGCGCTTTTTAGCGAAGGAGCTTATTGCGCGAGGCGCAACGGTTCGCCTCATCGACTATGATAACCAGGTGCTCGAGGTTCAGATAGGGATGCATCGTGAGCTGTTGGTTGATATCGATAGTACGGCTATGCCGTATGCAGCGAGCGTGATCGCCGGAAGTAAGCCGATTACTAAGGCACTTCTCGCAGAGGCTGGTATATCGGTTCCGAGAGGTGGTCAGTTCATGCCGGATGAGATCGAGGATGCAATCCGCTTGGCAGAGATAGTGGGATTCCCCGTTGTTGCTAAGCCGAGCCTTGGAGTGCAAGGAAAAGGGGTGTGTACCGATATCACTAGTCCGTCGGATCTCCGTCACGCAATGTGTGCAATCGAGCAGCAGTGCGGATTCGGTGAGATCGTAGTTGAGGAGCAGTTTGAGGCGCCAGAATACCGGGTCTTGATCAATCGAAACGGTTCGTATGCTGTGACACATCGGGACCCAGCGTATGTGGTTGGAGACGGTACGCATACGATCGAAGAGCTGGCGGCGATAGAGTCGGAGCGGCGCATGAATCCCCGCACCTCGTGTCTGTCGACGATCGTGATTGATGAGCAGGTTTCCCGCTGGTTACGCCGAGCGGGGCGCTCCCTCAGCGAGGTCCCGGCACGGGGCGAAAAGGTGTACGTGCGACGTTGCTCGAATCTCATGTTAGGTGGCTTCGCTGAAGATGTAACGGATCTCGTGCATCCATCAGTGATTGCGATCGCTCAAGCGGCGCTCGCCTGCATCCCGGGACTTCCATATGCAGGGTTGGATTTCATGAGTCAGGATATAACCGGCGTACAAAGTGCCGAGTCCTACCGTGTCCTTGAACTCAATTCCCTTCCTGGTATCGGTATGCATATCGCTCCGGGGCGAGGTGTATCCCGCAACTCAGCAGCGATAATTGCGGATATGATCTTTCCGGAGACCTGTGGGGTGGTGAAAATGCGGGCCGCGTAGCGTTTTTTTTGTGTCAAACATGAGATCGCAGCGCGAGCGCTATGAAGTATCGGATGCGCAATAAAAGCGGAGTCTTGTTGGAGTTCATCTGCGTTCTCCGCGCTTTCCGCGCCTCCGCGATCCCTAACTCGAATACTCGGATACGAAAGAGAGCCGGTCCT
>JBIIYC010000172.1:0-5574 GCA_044347025.1 Bdellovibrionota bacterium | reverse complement strand
TGCATCGATAGGGATGAATGTACTGGGGCTTCTGTCATTTGTGGTCGGTCTAGTGTGCTTATCCAGCGTGGGACGGACGGAAGGACATCGAGTGACAGGGCGGGTCGTGCTTCCCTACATTGCTCTACACGTGTGGTATGCGTTCCTCTATGTATTCCCCGCAGCGATATTCTGGGTGCAGATAGCACACGCACTTCAGTATCTTCCCTTTCCGTTGCGAGTTGAGCTCAATAGATCAAGTACCCTCTCATCTTCCAAAAGCGCAGCGCGGGTCGCTCTGAGCTACGGGCTTGTCCTCGCTATCTGCAGCGCACTGCTTTTTGGCCTTGTGCCCCATATAGCGGAGCGTATGGGAGTAGGAGCTCAGTCGGTGTGGGTTGTTATCGCTTCAGTAATAAACATTCACCACTACTTTATTGACGGATGCATCTGGCATATCAGTAATCCTGTGGTGAGCAAGGAGCTCTTTGCGCATACAGCGCAATCTCGTGTGACTCAGTAATTCTGCGAGAGCGGATGCTACTTACCGTGCGGCAGTTGGTGTGGCAGAGACGGTGCCCGATGGTACCGGAGTCGGCGTCGGTTCGTTTGCATCCGGTGCGATGTAGAGACCGCGCTCAAACAGTGGAGAGAATCGTGGATCAGTTGCTTTGAATTCGGCACTGTCGGCAATAGTTGGGTCGTTATTGTCCAGATCAACCTGTATGAAGGCGTCCTTGTCACCGTTTGTCGCCTTCATCTGGAATTGCACCGAAATGAATGATCCACCTATCGCATCGTCGGGATAGAGAAAAAAAACGGCATATCGAGAGTCGGTCGTTGTAGCTTGTTCCGGCGTAATGCGGGTCTCTTCATCGCGGTCCGGCATTCGAACTGCGCTGTTTTTCACGTAGCGAAGGGACTTTGATGAACGAACTTTGAGGATTGCCCCATTCTGATTGAGATTATTGACCTCTACCGTTACCCGCGTAAGGTCTCCCGAATCGAGGTCATCTCGCTCTAGGTCGAGAGTCACATCTCCTTCGTAGTTAGAGTCGGAGCTACCGCCACCGCCGCCTCCTCCGCAGGAGATAAGAAGGGGGGCTGCCGCGAAAAGAAAGAGTTTCTTCATGAAGACCTGACGCTACTGTAGAGTGAATCCTTCCCCCGATAGGATGCGGGATTCTGGAGACACGATTCAGGCCCACGGCGAGAGGAGTATCTGGCTGACTATCGTGCTGAAATTATACGCCTTTAGGGCCTCTCCATAAGAGAACTGCCAGGGTGAGCCACGCTACGATGAAGCCGGTGCCACCCAGTGGGGTAATCATTCCAAGCCATCGCTGATTGAAAAGGACCAGGAGGTAGAGAGAGCCGGAGAAGACGCAGGTCGAGAGGAATAAAAGCGTGCATATACGCGAAGCGGCTCGAGTTGAGATCCATGACGAGAGGGATGTCGCTACGAGAAGCGCGCCGAACCCATGAATAAAGTGGTATAGAACTGCCTTCTCCCAGATGAGCAGGTCCTCGGCGGGCACCGCATCCCGGAGGGCGTGCGCTCCGAAGGCTCCACAGATCACGGCTACGGCGATACTTAGAGACGAGAGTGCGGCATAGTTTTTCATAATGGGCCTCGACCTAAATGGCAACCAACGCGCCGACTATAGTCGAGAGGGGCCGTCAGCACCAGGGAGGTGGGGTTATTGGGTGGCGAAGATGTCCTTAGGGCCGAGCACCGGATTGTCTCCAAAGACCTTGTTTTGGGGCATAAAATCCGGATTCGTCGGGGATGGCGGGTTCTCCGGCACACGAATCGATTTTGAGTTAGATGTGTTGGGCAATGGCGTTGGAGGTATTGGAGTTGGAGAGAGCTGTGGCTCGGAGGTAGGTGCTGCTGCCGGAAGTACTGGCGAAGGAGTCACCTTGTTCTTCCCCAACAAGAGCTCCTTAAGTGGGTCGTTGTACGTTTCATCAGGAGTTGAATCTCGGAACAGCTCTTTCGTGCTATCAAAGCGAAGATTTAGTGTAATACGTCGATTGGAAGGATCCGTTGGATTCTGCGGCATGCGAGGATCGCTCGAAGCCTTACCTACCACACTCATAATTTTATCCGGTTGATATCCTTGTTGAATGAGAAGTCTACGAGCCGCGTTGGCTCGATCCGCGGAGAGTTCCCAGTTCGAGTACCCATCGGGTCGGGTAGGAAAGGGTTGAGCATCGGTGTGGCCGTAGATATCAATCGTATTCGGATATCGCTTGAGGACCTCGGTAATTTTTTGGAAAGCCGGCTCTGCATCTTGTCGAATGCGGTCGCTACCGCTTTCGAACATTGAATACTTCTCAGTATCCATAATCTCTATTTTTAGTCCATCCGGCTCGGCTTTTACCTCAACGTTACCAACTTTCCTGATGATTTCTGCAGCTGCACTAACCATCCTCTCGATTTGCTGTTTGGTGTCTTCGGCAATTATTCGGAGTCGGATCTCTTTGCGAGACTCCTCCGGGGTTTTCCTCTCGGAGTTAAGTCCGGTTTGTTCCGTGGGACCTTTGTGTTTCTTTGGGGCTACTTTTGCCTCCTGAATGTAGAGTTTGTCGAGATCTTTCTCGGTCTCTCCGTGCGTCTTTTGGTCCTCATCTGGATCCCGCAATTTTCTGGGATCTTTTTCGCGCGGGGGTGTGTACGCATCTGAGAGGATGCCCTGTCCTCCGAGCAGGAGTGGTTGTCCGCTTCCTTCCTGGAAGATGGAGGGCTTTCGAAAATAGGAGGCGATCGCCTGTCGAGTGGTAACCGATGCGGTGTTAATGAGCCACATACACAAGAAGAAGCACATCATCGCCGTGGTAAAGTCGGCATACGCGATCTTCCAGGCGCCTCCATGGAATCCACCATGGCCGCCCTTCTTAATGATTATCGCGGGTTTTGCATCTTGCTTGTCGTCTGCCATTGGCGCTCATCGGTACTGCTATTACTTCTTCTTCGTCTCCTTAATGATCTCTTCAAGTTCCTCTGCAGTTGGGCGGAAGGCGCTCGGAATAGTTTTGCGTGCAAATTCGAGGGCTACTGCTGGAGGAGCACCACCGGCAAATGATACGAGCCCAGCTTTAACGCATTTCAGCAGGCCTGTAATGTCTCGCACGTTGTGCTCCATCTTGGTGCCGATCGGACCAATAAGACCATACGAGAGAAAGATTCCAAGCATCGTTCCTACGAGTGCCGCGGCAACGTGGTGACCAATTTCCGTTGGCGGGCCATCGAGATATTGCATGGTAATGATAATTCCAAGTACGGCGGCTACGATTCCCATCGCTGGGAAGGAGTCTGCCATCGTTTTTACTGCCGTTGGTGCCAGGAGCGCCTCTTCGTGATGAGTTTCGATCTCGGAATCCAAGAGCCGGTCCAGCTCGAAAGCGTTTACCACTCCATCGACGAAGAGCCGGAGTGCACTGCAGAACGTATCCATGATGTGATGATTGTGAGCTGCAAGTGGATACTTGTTAAAGCGGGCGCTTTGATGAGGATTTGAGATATCGCCTTCGATACCGAGTACACCTTCGCGGCGCATGGTGTCGAATACTGTGCCCATGAGACCAAGAAGGTCACGGTAGAGGGCTTTGCTGACACCGCTTCCCTTTATCGCAGCAAGAACTCCCGGCAGGATTGCTTTGAGAACTGGTCCAGGCTGAGAGATCAAGATGGTGAATCCGATGCCGCCTGCAATAACGAGGAACTCGTATGGCTGGAACAGTACGGCCACAGGACCACCGGGACCGATGAATCCGATCAATACGCTTCCTAGTACTCCGATTACTCCAAGAATTACGCCCATGAGGGTGTCTCCTATAGTCTCATTAGCTTGGGTCGGAAGGAGTTCATGATAGCTTTATACGATTATAGGGAACGGCGTTTTGTTCAGGGCGATCCCCTAGTGGAACTATGAAGTAGGCTCCCATCACATCTATAACGCTGTGTTGCTATCCGTGGCGTTTGTCCCGGATCCCGAGTTTGTAGCTGTTTGTGAACTGCTACTGGTGCCGCCTGGGGATGCGGAGCCGGAGGTGCTGGAGGCCTGCTCGGTTCGATCAGAGGTTTCCTTGATCAGATATCGAAGCACCTCTCCGGTGACGAGTGTCGCCTGAACTGAGAGTCCGTCTGGATACTGGCCTCCCGGCTTGGTGAAGCGATAATGGTCCCGACCTCCATTGCCGTTGCCTGCATACCGCCCGGACTCAAGGACCGTTCCATCGGGGCCTACGAGAGTGATCCCTTTGACCAGGCCTGCCAAACGAGATGGAAGCAGAATGGCAAGTTTGCCATCGCTGTCAGAGACAGGCTTGAAAAGAAATCCACCACCAGCTTCCGACGTGCCTGCCATGCTTCCTCCGCCCGCGGTGGGCTTGCCCAAGGTGGTTTCAGTGACACTTCTCTTTGGGGCAGTAATGGCTCCGCTGTCGATCTGTTCCACCACCGCCCGACTCAAAAGCAGCGCTTGCTCCATGGTTGCCACCGCAATCGTTGGGTCGTCGCCTCCTCCGCGGTTATCGAAGAGGGCCTCCTTATTGTCATCAAGCTGAGCAGCTGCAAAGCTCTGAGAGTAAATCGTGTCCGCTTCTTCAGCGGATATCTTTTGAGCCGCTGTGAACTCCATCAACGCTTGTTTGGCGGCGTCTTCGACCGGAACGAATCCATCCGGCTTTTTGAGCCTCTCTTTGCAGGCACTGAAGATATCCTTGAACTCTTTGAGAGCCGACTCCCCCTTCGATTTCCCAAGCCGCTCCTGGACAAGGGCGGCAAATAGTTCCTCCTCGCTAACCTTATTTGCCGAGCCGGGGGTAAGGAGCCCCTTGAGTGTGTTGTCGAACTCGGAGCTGCCGGATGATGGGGTAGGGCTCGGCTGGGAGGTCTGAACCCCCTGATTTGACGAAGTTTGTTGTGTACTCTGGATCGCTTCCATTGCGTCTCCTGTGTATATGTTGGCTGTCAGCTATCGTCGTGATGCGCTGGCACTGGTGGCCCGTCCTGTGGGCCTATTCTTACTATTGCAGGTTCTGTTCCAAGCTCGGACTTCGTTTGAAATAGAGGTGCTGTCAGGCGGCAGATAATGTAGTCTTGCGGCTATGGTTGAGACCCCCGCTAACGTTGTAATAGCGCCGTCGATCTTGGCGGCAAACATCGGTTCCCTTGAGCACGAAATTGCCAGTATTGAGAAGGCTGGCGCAGACTGGATCCACGTGGATGTCATGGATGGCTCCTTCGTTCCGCCCATCACATTTGGGGCGAATGTAGTCAAAGCTCTTAAGGCGAAAACATCGCTCTTTCTGGACGTGCATCTGATGGTTGTTAATCCAGAGCGACACTTTGCGGAGTTTAGGGATGCCGGTGCTGACCGCTTAATCATTCACCAAGAAACGTGCCCGCATCTGCACCGCGGACTCTCCGAGATTCGGTCTCTGGGGATGAAGAATGGCGTGGCGATAAACCCAGGCACGCCCGTTGAGACTATCTTTGATGTTCTCGATGTGTGCGATCTGGTGCTTGTTATGAGCGTCAATCCGGGGTGGGGTGGTCAGCCCTTCATTCAGAGCTCTCTTGGAAAG
>JBIIYC010000040.1:0-17929 GCA_044347025.1 Bdellovibrionota bacterium | reverse complement strand
CGGCCTCCGAAGTACTCTCCTCACTCGGTCTGTGATCCTCCAAGCCGCCAAACACAACGCCGTTCGATAGACGTCGATCTCTCCGAAGCGCTCGCCCCCTGAGCATCTCCAAGAGGATACGCGGTCGAGCTATCGACACTCGAACACAGCCACAAAAAGCCACTCCAGACTCTTAGCTCCAAAACTTCAGATGTGGTAGGAACATCAGATGGGTCTTCGACGTTTTTAGTGGGTGCTTTTTGATGATATCGGGCCGTTCACGTGCACCTGCTCGTGCACGTAATAACCTCGTTTTTAGCTGGAAACTAAGCGGGTTATGCCGTAGCTCTGGCCCGCTACTACCCACTAATTCCGTCGATGAGCCCATCAGATAAATCACCGGTTACGTATTCCAGGTACATGAAGCACTCACGCGAACAGATTCGACTTGCAGAGGACGCACAAGGAATCCGGTTCTGGAAGCGTTGGGGCCCATATGTGAGCGAGCGATCCTGGGGAACCGTTCGTGAAGATTACAGCTCGAATGGAGATGCGTGGGGATTCCTGACCCACGACATGGCGCGCAGCAAGGCATACCGGTGGGGAGAAGACGGTCTGGCCGGATATTGCGACCGCTATCAAGTTCTGACCTTTTCGCTCGCTCTGTGGAATGAAAAAGACCCGATCCTCAAAGAGCGGGCATTCGGCCTGGTTCCATCCGAAGGAAATCATGGCGAAGACGTAAAGGAATACTACTTCTATCTCGATAGCACCCCCACTCACAGCTACATGAAGTACCTCTACAAGTACCCGCAATCGGCATACCCGTACTCCCGCCTGGTCGAGGAGAACAAGGCGCGCGAGGGAAAAGGTCCAGAGTTTGAGCTTCTTGATACGGGTATCTTTGATGAGGATCGTTATTTCGACATCTTCGTCGAATACGCAAAAGAGGATGATGAAAGCACCGCGATTACAATCACTGCGCATAACCGCGGGCCGACTCGAGCACCGCTCCATCTCCTACCCCAACTCACGTTCCGCAACGCGTGGGGCTGGGGAGCAGTTCGAAACATTGAGCCGCGGATGCGGCTCATCTCCCAAGGTTCTGATGGTATAACTATCGAAGCGGACGATGCAGGGACTGACCTGATCGAGAATATTACCTACGATTACAAGCTGGGAACACTTTTCCTCCATGGCCCCGTTGGAGGAACTCCGCTCTTTACCAACAATGAATCCAACTGTGAGCGCCTCTACGGCTCTCCTAACCACTCTCCGTATGTAAAAGACGCTTTTCATCGCTCAATCATCAATGGCGAAGCGTGTACGAATCCCGCTCACACTGGAACAAAAGCTGCCCTGCACTACCGACGTGAGGTTGACCCAGGTCAGAGTACGAGCATCACCCTCTACCTGGGGCGAGATCCGAGCCGGACATCTCTTGCTCGAACCGAGAACGTCCTCTACGAGCGACGTCGCGATGCTGATGAGTTTTACGAAACCGTTCATCCAGAGCATGCCTCAGACGACGAAAAACTCATTCAACGACAAGCACTCGCGGGACTCCTGTGGAATAAGCAGTTTTACTATTTCGATGTGGAGAAGTGGCTCGCAGGTGACGATCCACGAACCCCACCTCCGCGAGAGCGACTCCACATCCGCAATACTCACTGGAAGCACCTCAATTCAATGCGAATCCTCTCAATGCCCGACGCATGGGAATACCCGTGGTTTGCAGCGTGGGATCTCGCTTTTCACTGCGTCTCTCTTGCTCTTGTCGATCCAGACTTCGCCAAGGAACAGCTCTGGTACATGTTATTCGAGCAGTTTCTGCACCCAAACGGCCAAATACCAGCGTACGAGTGGGAGTTTTCCGACCTAAATCCTCCAGTCCAGGCGTGGGCCGTATGGCGAGTGTTTCACCTTGAGCGAGTGAAGCACGGCAAAGCGGACCGCGATTTCCTTGAAAAGTGTTTTCACAAGCTCATGCTCAACTTCACATGGTGGGTCAATAAGGTCGACTCGGAAGGGAACAATATCTTCGAAGGAGGATTCCTCGGGCTCGATAACATCACCCTCATCGACCGAAGCGAGGCCTTGCCTGAGGGTTACAAACTTGAACAAGCAGACGCTTCCGGATGGATGGGCTTTTTTGCTCTTGTCATGATGAGGACCGCCCTCGAACTGGCCAAGGAAGATCCGGTATATGAGTCTCTTGCAACGAAGTTTTTTCAGCACTACGTCTATGTTGGCGCTGCCATCAAGAATATGGCCGGCAAGAATGTGTTCCTATGGGATGAAGAGGATGGGTTCTTCCACGACATCCTCCGATTTCCGAACGGAACGTATCATCCTCTGAGTGTTCGCTCCCTCGTGGGAATTATTCCCCTCTACGCTGCCGAACGACTCGAGATGCGATGGCTTGAAAACTTCAGTGACTTCCGACGACGCCTCGAGTGGTTCCTCAAACACAGGCAGGATCTGGTGCAGAGCTGCTGTTACCCGATGGAGCACGGAAGCGATACTTCCTTGGTGCTTACCATATTCGATCAATCACAGCTTCTGCGACTATTGGAACGGGTATTCTCTCCCGATGAGTTTCTCTCGACATACGGAACGCGTAGCCTCTCGAAGTATCACCTTGAGCATCCATTTCGATTTGCAGGTCGGGAGGTCCGCTACGAACCGGCCGAGTCTGACTCAAAACTTAAAGGGGGAAATTCAAATTGGCGTGGGCCGATCTGGTTTCCCACCTCGTTCCTACTCATCGAATCTCTGAAGAAGCTAAGTAAAGCATATCCTCCAGGCTATACGGTTCGTCAACCTGACGGCACCGAGGCAACATTTACCGACCTCGCTCGGAGCACGGCCGATAGGCTTATCGGGATCTTCACCCGAAACGAGCGTGGCGAACGTCCCGTATTCGGTGATTGTCAAAAATTTCAGAGGGACCCGCATTGGAAGGACTACATTCTTTTTTACGAGTACTTTAACGGCGACACGGGCGCTGGTCTCGGAGCTTCACATCAAACGGGCTGGACAAGCCTTGTAGCCACGTTAATTGACGAATGGCGGAGGTAACGATGCGACTACTTGTTAGCATCGAAGTAGTGCGTGCGATTTTTGTAACGCTCATGCTCACTGATGTTGCGAGTGGAGAGCCTCAACTTCCACAGTACGATCAGCTCGAGCGAGAATGCGAAGGGAGTTCGTGCTGTATCTCTTCTGTCAGAACTATGCGTATGCTCGATGCCGTTTTGGCGACTAATCGTGAGACATGCCCACAGGGGTATGAACGTGACATGCTCCGTTGTATCGATTCATATGTGTGGTGTGTCCCCACACGCCGCACACCGCCGTCTCTTCCAACCTCCCCATCGATGACGCCCAACAAACTTCCGAGCTCGGGGACTCCCTCAATCCCCTCTCACACCCGATAGTCTGGCTCATCATACTTGAGGCCCGCGGCACGAGTGCGCTGCTCCGGCATATACGATGGAGCACTCTTCCGCATACGAGCTTGCTCATCAATAAGCGCGCGCTGCTCCCTACGAAGCCAGTCTGGGAGAGTTCCGAGATCGTCTACGCAGATTCGATACTCCAGTGCATGCTGGTATATCGACGGAAGAGCCACACTAACTGAAAGCTGCAAGCCGTAGTGGGCGGATAAAGTCTCCGCCATCCGCTGCATTACCGGCTGTTGTTGGAGTGCTTCGCGCTGGAAAAAAATCGTCACTGACTGCTGTATCCAATCCTCGACCTCAAGCCTCAGGAGGGGATCCTGTATCAACTCTTCAAAGCTACCGTGCGCTCTGCGCTCCGCGCTTCGAATCTCCGGATTGAGGGCCGAAAACCTCGCAACCCGCGCGTCCCATTGAACAGCTGGCGAGAGCCCTAGACGCACCGCGACCTCAGCTCGCCGAGTATTGGTGTAAATAGTGCTCTCTCGGCCCAAAAATACATACGGGGTGCGCTCCTGGTGTTTCTCAGCCAGACCGACCAGGAGCTGATCGAGCAACACATCCTCTCCACACGACACTAGCGACTCAAAACCTCCACTCTGGACATACGTTGTGAGCCAGGTCGTAGCATGGGGCCCTCCACAGGGAATTTTGCCGCCCTGGATCCGGAGGTCATTCAGATAGAAATACAGATCGTACCCGAACAAGAGCATCGGATCCTCGATCAGAGCATCCGGGGTGGCGCGAAGTCGCCCCCAAAAATTTACTACTCCAGGCTGACGTTCCGCCTGGTTGAGCAGCTCATCAATACACGTAGGCTCGATAAAATCCATGTCCGCGTCGGCGCGCATTAATAGATGGTCTGGATATCCCTCTCCGCGCTGCCGGTACCGCTCAATCGCAATCGAGTGCAGCACCCCGCGAATATGTCCGATGTAGAGCAGCTCTGTCGGGGCTTCCATTGCGCAAGCGTGTACTCGAATCCCTACATCTCGCGCCGCGTCGATCGCCTCGAAAAACGGTTTGCAGCTTGCATCGAAATCCGCTTTTGACAGCTCGTGAGAGCCCTCAAACCGTTCTGGCTTGTTTAATAAACAAACGATCTCATAGCGGTTGCTCGCGCACGTCTGGTGGTAGAAGTGTCGGAGCGTTCGGGCAAAGACCTCAACTCGCTCCTCCGTTACAACCGGTATGCATATGGTAAGTCTACACTCGGGATCCATTGCCTCGGATAGCTCCACTATGTGACGCATCGCCTCGCTATCCTCATGTATCAGCCGAGCACGGTGACGGGTTGCTGCATCGTAGGCGCTCTCATGAGGGTCGAATTGCGGAATCCAGAGATGTGGGTTCACCATAGGGCGACTTCCACGCCCCGGCACCGAGAGAAACTTTACCAATTCGGACCGTTCCTCGATCGACAGCCCGATATCTGACAATAGCTTCTGCAGCACGGTCTGTTTTTCGGGAGCAACGAGAAGCCGGGAAATTACCTGCTCTAGTGGTGGAACGAGGAGATTTCTTCCTACCGCATCTGCGCATGACGGCACCGAGGCCTGAGACAGGTCGATCTCCGTCGACTCACGTGGCGCATCGGCCCCCGAGCTCGGCGTGGGTAACACATGGTGCCGCAATAGATTCACCCTCGAACCAGACGGGGTCGATCAGTTTCGACCTTGAACGACAAACTGCTCGTCCAAGAATGCGAGCGTCTGAGGAGCGCCTCCACCTGGGGCATCTATCGCTACTATCGTGAACGCCGACTTATTCCAGAGCTCTACGTTGCGCGCCTCGACCGCAACGGTCTTCGTACCAGGTGCGGTGAGTATCACATCGTAATAGCCGCGGTTGACCAAAAAGTAGTTAGAGACGTTCGAAAACGCTACATTGCTCGCCGTTGGTGCGACTCCCGCTATAGCTTCGCCCGTCGGAACAACGTACAGGTCTACATTCCCTGCACTCGGAGATGCGTGAATAACTCGTATGCGCGAGGTATCACGTGGTGGGCGACTGAAATCAACCGTGGTAATAATCGGCGCGATCTGATTAAGCATTCCGGCGGAAACTATCAGGTATGCCGTCTCAGGCTCAAAATTAAAATCTCCCGAGAGTACCGGCTCTCCTGATGTAACAGCGGTCATGTCGATCGTATGTCCACCTTGAAAGAGGTGAATCCACGAACTCCGCTCTCCATAGGAGAGCTCTTTAACCTTGGTTTCTCCATTCATCGAGATAGTTAGAGTGGGAGCATCGGGCGAAGCTTGAAAGTACTCGACGTAGGGGCGGTCATCGCCTCCTTGGTTTCCGCAACCAACAAGACACATGGCCGAACAGAGAAGACCGGAGATGCAGTGTAGTAAACGACTCATAGTACCTCGAACAATTCAAATATCCCGTACAAAGCTCTCACGACCAGAATTCTCAGTCAAAATACTCGCCTCGGATCACGTCGAGACTCTTGGGAGCCCGTGTCGGCAGTCTACCAAGCGAACTCCTCACGATACATGACGACGGAAACTAGCAGATACCGACACGATCAACCTCCCTACCTCGCCTTCTAGCAGGGATGGGCGCCGGGGATGGAAGCTATAACCAACGACATCTCCTGAAGGAGTTCGTGGTAGGCCCTCCCGTTGCTCCTTACGTGCGCGGGGTCACGCGTCGGCGGGTCATATCTCCACAAGGAACGGTGTCCATGGACTCGCCGAGGAGGGGCCGACCGAGTCTGTCCCCTTCCCCGCGAGCGAGCCCCTTAGACGAGGGCTATTGCCTACCCGGCCTCAAGAGAGGGACCTCTTGTCGTCCGATGATTCCTTTCTCGTCCTCCACCTGGACGAGCACCGACTTCCCAGTAAACTCGTCCAGATTAAATTGGATGAAGAGAGGCATGGTGGCGGCTGTCCCGGCCGGGACCGGAAATGGGGAGACCGGAGTGACAAGAACCACCGCATCGCCACGAACCAACGAAATGCGATACGAGCGCACTTCCTCGCTCTTATTGCCAATGTGAACCTTGTATTGATTCGCGATGCGGCCGTCGGGCAAAATCTGAAACGGTTCTGCCTTACTCTGCCGAATAACAAGAAACTCTCCCTCTTTCCGTACCGCTAAGAGAGTCACAAATATTCCAAGTAAGAGCGTGAGAAGCATCCCATACACGACGATACGGGGGCGAAGGAATCTTCGCGTGCCTTCAAGCAAACCGCGCTCGGTATCGTATCTAATGAGCCCCGGCTCACGCCCCAGCTTATTCATGATTGAGGTGCAGGCATCAATGCATGAGGCACACTGGATACACTCAAGCTGCGTACCGTTCCGAATGTCGATTCCGGTAGGGCACACGCGCACACAGAGCCCGCAATCAACACAATCACCCGCTCCCTCATTTTTGCGCCCTCGAGGCTCGCCTCGGGTTCGATCGTATCCAACCAGGACAGAGTCTCGATCCATCAACACAGACTGGAATCGAGCATACGGGCACACAACGGTACAGAACTGCTCTCGGAACCATCCGAACTCAAACAGAAACAGCACCATTAAGAAGATCGTTACAACAAACGTAGTTACGTGTGCCGTTGGTCCATCTGCCATCATCGCCAAGAGCGGCTCCCGTCCGATGAAGTATGCAAGCAAAGTGCTCGCCAGAAACCAGGCTACTCCCAGGAACGATAGGTATTTAAGCGCTTTTACACCGGCTTTTTCTCGGGTCCATGCCCCAGTATCACGACGCAACCTCTGTGCATTACTGCCCTCAATCAGACGCTCAAGGGGACGAAACACGAATTCCAGGAACACCGTCTGGGGACACGCCCAGCCACACCACACTCGGCCTAGTAATGAGGTAAAGAAAAAAAGTGAGAGTCCCGCGGATATCAGCAAGAGAAAGAGAAACCGCGTGTCCGTTGCCCAAAACGTCTCACCGAAAATGATGAAGCGACGGTGAGGAATATCGAGCAGTATGGCTTGCGATTCACCAACAGGGATCCAGGGCATTGAGAGCAACAGCGCGAGAAGTGTGTAGACAACAACCGCGCGTCTCCGGAAAAACGCTCCTGGCGCGAATGTGGGATAGACCCATTTCCTATGCCCCCTCTTGTCGATTGTATAGAGGGTATCCCTAAAATCACTCATATCATCACAACTTGACTTGGAGACGGCTTGAGAAAAGTCCCCAACCTGCGGTTCTCCTTCTCCTGCACCGACGCAACCGAGGCCGGATTACCTTACAGGTCATCTCCAGTATACGGCGCACCCTCTGCACCCTTGGCTCCTGCCGGATTCGTTCCTCGAAGCGAGCGGATATAAATAACAACCGCGCGAATGTCATCCTGTGAAAGCATCGACTTCCACGCTAACATTCCCTTTTCCGGGACTCCATTCTCAATGACGGCCTTGATCTGCACAAGTGAACCACCATGAATCCAAGCATCATCAGTAAGGTTGGGGCCGATAACGCCGCCACCAAGTGGGCCGTGGCATGGGGCGCACTTCCCAGCATACACGGCCTTGCCCTTATCAATCGTTGTCGAATCGTTGAGCCTGGCCTTCAGCAACGACCCTTCATCGAGTACTGGAACCGCAGGGGCAGCACCAGTTGGAGCTTGGGCTACAATCACACCACTGGGCTCGTAGGGTAACGGCGGAATCGAGACCCCGAATCCATAGAACCCGACAATATAGACGAGCGCATACACACCGGTGAGGTAAAAGATCCAAACCCACCATCGAGGAAGATCATTATCATATTCCTGAATACCGTCGTAACTGGATGGACGAAGCTGGTCGATGTTCTTATTTTTTTGATCGCTCATTTGAATTCTCCGAATCTAAAGGAAGCTTTGCATTTTCATCGTAGTAACGCCGTCGCGATGGAAGGTAGACCCACACGATGAGGGCCAAGAACATCGCTAGAAACACTCCAGCGGAGATCACGGTCCACCACGATGGATCGAATTGAGGAATTAGGTTGCGCACGATTACTTCATCCCCTCTGCTCGCTTAAGGTCCGTTCCGAGCCTCTGTAGATATGCAATGAGTGCAATAATCTCGCTCTTCGCCTCCACATCTGTTACCGGAGCTTGCTGCGAGCGCAGCTCAGCCGATATCTTCGCCGCTTGCGTTGCGAGATCCCGCTCAGCACTTGCCACCTCGGCATCCGAATACGGAGTTCCCAGCGTCTTCAATACTGCAAGTTTCCTCTGTGTTAGAGAGGTATCGAGCTGGGTTGTGTAGAGCCATGGGTACGCCGGCATGATCGAGCCGCTCGATGTAGAGCGAGGATCCATCATGTGACGGTAATGCCAGAAATGCGGGTACTTTCCTCCCTCTCGTTGGAGATCGGGACCGGTTCTCTTAGAGCCGAACTGGAACGGGCGGTCGTATACGAACTCGATACTCTCCGACGGCTTACCGTAGCGAACCTCCTCATCTCGGAATGGACGAATCATCTGAGAGTGGCACGTGTAGCACCCTTCACGGATGTAAATATCACGACCTTCAAGTTCAAGTGGCGTGTATGGATGGATAGCTGCAGCTCGTGGGTCTGTCGTCGCGCTGGTAACCAGTGGAATAATCTCAAAGAGGCCTCCCACCATAACAGCCACCATCGTGAAGACGCTGAACTGCAGTGCCTTGCCCTCAAGCACATGATGCCATCCATGAGCACGCTCCTCTGCGGGATCCACTTCGTCATAAAACCGCGGCGCCGACGCTTTGGTATCCGAAAGGTCCGCATGAGCAGCTTTGCTCGCTCGTACCGATCGATAAAAGTTATAGAGCATGATGGCGATACCCGTCAGGTACATCAAACCTGCCAAAAGTCGGATGAAGTAGAAGGGAACGATCTTCGTCACCGTCTCAATAAAGTCGGGGTACTGCAACGTGCCGTCAGCGTTGAACGCCTTCCACATCAAGCCCTGCGTTACGCCCGATGTCCACATCGACGTCATGTACAGCACGATCGCCAACGTTGCGATCCAGAAGTGCACGTTCATGAGTCGCTTGCTGTACACCTCAACCTTCCACAAACGCGGAATTAGCCAGTAAATCATGCCGAACGCGATAAAACCGTTCCAACCGAGCGCACCACCGTGAACGTGCCCGATTGTCCAATCCGTGTAATGGCTCAGGGCATTAACGGCCTTAATCGACATCATTGGACCTTCGAATGTGGACATTCCGTAGAAGGTAATTCCAGTCACGAAGAACTTCAGAATTGTATCTGTTCGGAGCCTGTCCCACGCACCGCGGAGCGTCAAAAGACCGTTAATCATGCCTCCCCATGAGGGCGCGATGAGGGTGACTGAAAAGATAACACCCATCGTCTGTGCCCACTCAGGCAGCGAGGTGTTCAAGAGATGATGCGGTCCGGCCCAGATGTAGAGGAATACCAATGACCAGAAATGGATAATCGAGAGCCGATAGGAGTAGACCGGTCGCTCAGCAGCCTTCGGCAGAAAGTAATACATTAAGCCCAAGAACGGAGTAGTGAGAAAAAACGCCACTGCGTTGTGACCGTACCACCACTGCACGAGAGCGTCCTGCACGCCGGCAAAGAGCGGATAACTCTTGGTGAGAGAAACAGGAAGCGCCAACGAATTAACGATGTGAAGCATAGCGACCGTCAATACGGTGGCTATGTAGAACCAGATCGCCACATAGATATGCTTTTCTCGCCTCCTTGCCAGGGTACCGAAAAGGTTAATAGCGAACACAACCCAAATGAGAGTTATCGCGATATCAATTGGCCACTCAAGCTCCGCATACTCCTTGGAAACCGTTATGCCGAGCGGTAATGTCAGCGCGGCCGATACGATAATCGCCTGCCACCCCCAGAAATGAATCGAACTTAATGCGTCGCTAAACATCCTCGCCTTACACAAACGCTGCATCGAGTAATAGATACCAGCGAAGATTGCGTTTCCTGCGAACGCAAAGATGACCGCATTGGTATGGAGCGGTCGAAGGCGGCCGTAGGACAGCCAAGGCAACTCAGTGTTCAGTGGCCAATATGCCAGCTGTGCCGCGATAATTACGCCTACTAACATTCCCACGAAGCCCCAGATCAGGGTCGCGGTGACAAACTTTCGGACTATCGAATCGTCGTAGGAGAAGTTTTCAACAACGTGTGAACTCATATCTTCCTTCATAAAACCGCGCCGACGCTGGACGGCGCGCGAGCTGTTCGTATTTTTTCGCCAATAGAGTACCAAAAAGTTTCGGGCAACGGCAGAGGTCGACGGGAAAAACCTGTATTTTTTCAAGTACTTGAACGCGCTATTCAAGTATTCGCTGGTCGCGGCCCAGAATACTCAGGGACTTCGGTGCGCGGCGTGATCGCGAGCACCCCGCAGACGACTTCCAGCCGCAGGACCTAGCAAGGTAGCGCAAAAGTCCTGTCGCGAGCATTTTGGAGGTTGGACGAAATGAGGCGAAGAACGAAAAAAAAGCCGCAAGCCTATAATCCGAGATACGTTGAGGATTTTCTCGACTCCTGCGGGCAGTTTGTCGTCAAACTACCTTGATACGCAGGGGAAAGTCTCTCTTCATCGCCTTGCCAGATGCGCAATAATTGAAAACGCGAACGCACACACCACCGCGACGACGGAGATGGAGGGAAAACGCCGAAGAAGCGTGCGCACAGTCCCCTCAAAGATCGTCCCGACCACAAGAAGCGCCGGAATCGTGCCAAGCCAAAATGCCGTCATAACCTGCACTCCTGCCAGGGCATCGCCGGCCGCCGCGGCCAACAAAACAAATGAATAGAGCCACGGGCATGGTAGGACTGCAGTGCATAGGCCCAGCGCAAATGGCACTCGTGCCATGCGCTCTCGCAACCGACTCCATGGCCTGGGTTCTGAGATCGCGACAAGCGTGCCCCCTCTCCGCACATTCCATAGGTACACGCCCACCGTGCACGTCACAAGAATACCAAGGGCTACAAAGCCCCCAAACGGAGAGCGGGGCATCAGAACAGTTCTCACCAGGCTCGTGAAGAGATCTCCGAAAGCTCCTGCGGCGGCTCCGAGCACCAGGTAGCCACATCCGCGACCTACGTGATATCCGAGCTGGCCCATCATCGGCCCACGAGAGCTCGAACCAGCCACTCCTACTAATCCGCCACACATGCCGACACAATGGAGTGAACCCGCAATGCTTGCTATAAAGATGCTCACAGACGAGAAGGTATGGAACAGCGACGGATCAAACATAATGACGTAGTGGTAGAAGGCGCCCCGTGCTGCCTTCACTGTGGTTCTTCTATTGATTCGCACAAAACACCCATTCAGGGTAGCTCAGGCGAGCATTTTTGTTGTGGAGGATGTCGAGCGGTCTATGAACTCCTTCGCTCCAAGGGACTTAGTAAGTACTACGAAGTCGCCGAACGATTCGGAGCGCGCATTGCGCCAGTGCTTACGGAACAGCTCGGTGAGACACAGCCGATACCCGAGAGCACCAACGACTCTACCGTTACCCTCCTCTTAGGTGGAATCCAATGCGCGAGCTGCGTTTGGCTTCTGGAGCGACTCCCCACGCTGTGCAGCGGCGTTACCTTTGCGCGCGTGCGGCTTACCCACGGCGACATATCCATTCGGTATGAAGTCGGTGTTACAACGCCTGAGATCATCGCTCAGACGATCCGAACGCTCGGATACTCGGTGCAGCCAGTACAGCAGCACGTGGCGACTACGGCGAATTTCGATCGAGAATCACTGATCCAAATCGCGATCGCCGGTGCCTGTGCGATGAACATCATGGTGCTTGCAGTCTCTCTCTACCAAGGGCTCTTCACCGGTATCGAAGCCCGCTACGAAAGCCTGTTCCGCTGGATGAGCCTTGCTCTCACGATTCCCGTAGTTGCCTACAGCGCACTGCCCATATATCGGAAAGGGATGGGTGCCCTCCGCACAGGTACTCTTCATATCGATCTTCCGATAAGTATTGGTATCGCCCTCTCCTTCCTCTTGAGTGCCATTAACACGGTGCGTGGCAGCGGCGAGATCTACTTTGACTCGATCGCAACGATTGTTTTTCTACTCCTCTCAACTCGCTACCTCCAGCGCCGCGCCTTTGATACGGCTCGACGCAGGTGCGCGTCGCAGTGGTCCCTTCTCCCCTCAAAGGTTCGTCAAGTGCTGCCCGATGGCTCAGAACGAGAGATTCCGATCATTGGTCTTCGATCTGGAATGATTATCTCCGTCAAGCCAGGGGAGCGGCTACCCTGCGATGGAACAGTTATCGAAGGAACTAGCTCGCTCGACTGCTCGACGATTACAGGTGAGTCACTTCCATCGCACGTTACTCAAGACTCTCCAGTCCTCGCGGGGAGTCTTAATATCGAGGCTCCTCTGTGCGTCCTCTCGGCGACGAATGCGGGAAGCTCTCGGCTCGATCGAATCATCACTGCAGTAACCTCTTCGATCTCCCAGCCTCCAAGGTTCATCACTGCGCTTGATACCCTCAGCATGCTCTTTACTGCGACCGCGCTCCTATTAGCCGGCGGCGCTTTTATATTCTCTCTCTCTGAGGGATTAGAAACTGCAACGAGCCACGCGATTGCGATGCTCACGGTCACGTGTCCCTGTGCTGTGGCTCTTGCACTTCCCCTCCTCTCAATCCGAGCGTTAAGCGCCGCTGCCGAACGTGGAATTCTCGTCAAATCCCCGACGGTTTTCGAGGAACTTCCCAAGATTCGTCGCATCTTTCTTGATAAAACGGGAACACTTACGACCGGTTCACTGACCGTAACGCATGTGCATCGATGCAGCGATCGCACGGAGAGCGAAATCTACGGTGCACTTGCTACACTGGTAGCGATAGATCCACACCATCCGGTGGCAAAAGCGATTCAGGCATGGCTGCCCCCGCATCAGCGAAGCTTGCATCGCGTGTCCGACGCGCGCCGTATCCCCGGCCGCGGGGTGACGGCTCGTATCTCTGACCCTGCAACGGAGTCCTCGGTGACGGTGATGCTCTGCTCTCGTACTCACTTCGAGGAGATTACCTCCGATCAGGCACAGGCGCCGCTCTCTTCTATCGGGACCGTATCAGACGGCGCATCGGTGATAGTGCTGGCATTCGAAAGCGAAGTAGCGCGAGTCTTTGAGCTCACAGACTCGCTTCGCATGAATGCTCTCCCCGTAACACAACAACTTGCAAGGAGTGCCACCATTCAGATCCTGTCGGGAGATCGCGCCGAGGTAACGTGCGCTGTTGGTCGGCATCTCGGGCTGCCTGCGGACAAGGCAACGGGCGGACTACTACCGGAAGATAAAGCTGCAATCATCTCGGCTGCCCAAACCCAAACCCTGTATGCAGGAGATGGTGCAAACGACGCCCCTGCCCTACGAGCGGCCACGGTTGGGGTAGCGCTGCGCGGGGGTATTCAGTCCATCCTCGAGAGTGCTCACGTTTTTATCGACAGAGGCGGCATCGAGAAGATCCTCATCCTTCAATCAATTGCGGCCCGATACAGAACGATGGCCAGGCTCATCGTCGGATTGGGGTTAACGTATAATGCCGTGGGCATCTGCGCTGCATTTATGGGGTACATCTCTCCGCTGGTGGCGGCCGTCGCCATGCCGATCTTCTCGATCATTCTTCTGCTGATCGCATACACCGCCTGCTCAGGAATTTCATCCAAGGAATAGTACAATGGATCTCGTTTTCTTCCTTCTTCCCCTCTCCCTGGCTCTCGCAACAGTGGCCGTTGTTGCTTTCATCTGGGCCACAAAATCGGGACAGTTCGACGACTTAGAGACCCCCGCCCAGAGGGTCTTGTTCGACGACGAGGACGACCAGAACCAGCCCCCCACCCGGTAGCCCACACCTGCGGCCTGTGCTATTTTCCCCTGCGGCGGATGATGTCTGGAACAGCTGGACGATTCCGTAGAGATCCCCTTAATGAGATAGGAATGTATGAGCACCTCTTTGTTTAGTGAAATCCCCGCTGGAGCTATCGACCCAATTCTCGGCGTTACCGAGGCTTTTCGAGCAGATCAGAATCCATCCAAGGTTAATCTTGGTGTGGGCATCTATCAGGATGGAGATGGCAAAAGTCCTATCCTTGATTCAATTAAACGTGCAGCTCAGATCTGGGCCAGCAACGAAGACACGAAGTCATACCTTCCAATCGACGGTCTGGCTGCCTACAACGCCGCGACCCAGGAAGTTATCTTCGGCAAGGACTCTCAAGCAGTCAAGGACAAGCGCATCGCAACGATCCAAACGGTAGGCGGAAGTGGTGCATTGAAGTTGGCGATCGATTTCATCCGAAAGTTCTATCCGGAGTCCACAGTACACATCAGCGACCCGAGCTGGGAGAACCACCGAGTTATCTTCGAAGCAGCGGGCGCAAAAGTTGAGACGTATCCGTATTACGACCCACAAACGAACGGACTGAAGGCTTCTGAGATGTTGGAAGCCCTTCGTCGGCTCAAACCACGCAGCGTCGTCCTCCTTCATGCTTGCTGCCACAATCCGACGGGCGTGGACCTGGATCAGGACACGTGGGCTGAAGTCGCCTCGATCTGTCAGGAACGAGGTCTGATTCCACTGATCGATAGCGCGTACCAGGGCTTTAATGCAGGACTCGATGCCGACGCCGCTCCAATCCGGATGATGGCAGATCGTGGACTGACGTTCTTTGTGACTAGCTCGTACGCGAAGTCGTTCTCGATGTATCGCGAGCGCGTTGGTTCTCTCTCTCTCGTGACCAGTTCACCAAAGGAAGTGAGTCACGTTGTGAGCCAACTGAAGCGTCTTGTGCGCACTATTTACTCGAGTCCACCATCGTACGGCGCACAGCTCGTGACGATTGCTCTTACTACCCCTGAGCTTCGCACCCTCTGGGAGAAAGAGTTGGGTGATATGCGCACTCGAATCCACGAGATTCGACAGGTGTTCGCCGACAAGCTCGCCGAGGCTCTTCCAAGTAGAGACTTTTCGTTCATCCTCAAGCAAACCGGAATGTTCTCATATTCCGGACTCTCCACGGGTATTATCAGCGAACTACGCGAGCGGTATCATATCTATGCCCTTGATAGTGGCAGAATCTGCGTTGCAGCGTTGAATCATAAGAACGTGCAATACGTCTGTGATTCAATAGCAGCTGTCGTGGGGAGCCACTAACTATGAAACTATCGTTTTGGGTCGCTTCGCTTCTCCTACTGGTTGCAACACCTGTGGTGGCGGAGGACCCGAAACGATCAACCCGAGTCCGAGCGACTCTCGTTAACGATGACTTGGATTCCCCCTCTCAGATCACGCACGCGCCTGGGGAGCCCGATCGCCTCTATATCGTGGAGCGGGAGGGGCTCATTCGCATCGTACAGAACGGAAAGCTCCTAAAGGAAGACCTCCTCGATATTCGGGGTCATGTGAGCCGAAAGCCATCTCAAGGGCTCCTCAGCATAGCATTCCCACCTGATTACCAAACCTCGAAGGTTTTTTATGCCGATCTAATCGACGTTCAAGGAGACGTCGTGATCGGACGTTTTTCTCGCTCCGCCGACGACGCTGCAGATTGGGATTCTCTCGCGGTTGTCATGAAGTTTGCTCAAGCGTTTCCTAATGACAACGGCAGCTTCATGACGTTTGGCCCTGATTCGCAACTTTACATAAGCACGGGAGATGGGGGCGGTCCCCGCGAGAGTATCGACTCGGTACAACGCACATCATCGCTGTTCGGGAAAGTTCTGCGCATAACCCCATCCGTCAACGGCACCTACTCGGCTCCATCCAACAATCCGTTTGTCGGTCACAAACAAGCCCTCCCCGAGATCTGGGCGCTCGGCTTCAAAAATCCACGCTACGTATCATTCGACCGTCAAACGGGACGGCTACTCCTCGCCGACGAGGGAAGCGCCGTTATTGAAGTCAACCGAATCGATAAAGGCCAGAACTACGGGTGGAACGAAATGGAGGACATGCGATGTGTTCGACCACACTGCAACACCGCTTCGTTTATTCCACCGCTAACCTCAATTCATCTTGATAGCGCCCCCAATCACTTTGTCGGGGGCTTTGTCTATCGAGGCTCCAAGATTCAAGAGCTTCAGGGTCGTTACCTATTCGCCGATGGAGCGACAGGCCAGGTATATACCCTGACAGAGAGGAACTCCTCGTGGACCCAGGCTCCGCTCATTCATCTCGCTGGCCACGTCATCACCGCCATCGGCGAAGATGCCAATGGCGAACCGTACATTGCCACCGGTGAGGGCGAACTCTTCGCCCTCACCGCGTAGCTCTCTCAGTCCTCGGCGATTCGGTTGACCGCTGCGACAAGCGCCTGAATAGCTGCCAACTCTGAGTTCGTATCTATGCCGACACCCCAGCGAGATTCACCGTTCTTCGTGACTTGCACATACGCCATAGCCGAAGCACTCGAGCCTGACCCAAGCGAATGCTCGGAGAATGATCCAACCTCGATCGACTGACCTATTGACGCGAGTGCATCAACAGCAGCATCGATCGGACCGTTTCCATGCCCCTCGATCGAAAGCTCTCGCCCACGTACCGTCACATCGAGGATTGCTTCGCACCGATACGCACCATCAGCTTTCGCAGTGTGGGAAAAGCCGCGCAAATGGACCACTCCGGGGGTGTGTACGAACTCACCTTCAAAGAGCTGTTTAATCTTCTCCGGAGAAATAGCTGTTCCCATTCGGTCACACCACGCCTGGACCATGGCGCCGACCTCGCCCTCCATCGCCTTGGGAATCTGGATCCCAAACTGGTCCTGCAACACAAACGCGGTGCCGTTCTTGCCAGACTGCGAATTAATGACGATCGGTGTGTAGGAGCGTCCAATCCGAGCGTGATCGATCGGAAGATAGGCGACATCCCACAGAGGAGTCCCACTCTTGCGTCTCTCCTCCAACGTCCGTCGAATAGCGATCTGGTGCGTTCCGGAATATGCAATCGGGGCGGCATCACCACCATACGGATGACGTGCCGGAACGACTAATCCCGTACACTGCTCATATACCTCGCGGACCTCCGGAATATTACTAAAATCCAGCGCCGGGTTTATCCCCTGAGTATAGAGATTCAATGCCAAGATTACGATATCGACGTTGCCGGCGCGTTCTCCGTTTCCGAAGAGCGTCCCTTCTATCCGATCCGCGCCTGCCTGCAGTGCAAGCTCAGCAGCTGCAACTCCAGTTCCTCGATCGTTGTGTGGGTGCACGCTGATAATGACGTTTTCCCGGTGATTGAGGTTTCGACTCATCCACTCGATCTGATCCGCATACACGTTGGCCGAGCTCATCTCGACGGTCGATGGCAGGTTGATAATAATCTTATTCCTGCTTGTCGGCTTCCATGCAGCGATTACCGCATTACAGATCTCACGGGCAAACTCCAACTCCGTTCCGGTAAAACTCTCCGGAGAGTATTGATACTGCACGGGCGTATCGGTTCGAACAGACAGCTCTCGCACCAGCCGCGTTGCATGGACTGCCCTGCGAATCGTCTCTTCTTTTGACATA
>JBIIYC010000171.1:0-5644 GCA_044347025.1 Bdellovibrionota bacterium | reverse complement strand
ATTTATCGCTCTCACAGAACCGTACGGAGTTATTACTGCGGCACAGATCGTTGGAGTTATCGTGTGCGGACTAGCTGCCGTCAGCCTTGCGGTAATCAAAGAGAGCTTTCACGACGATCTGAATTTCGTGGAGGAATAGGACCTTGGCTAGTCAATCGGCACGTATCGAACCGACACGATCTCTACCTCTTGCTGCCCCTTGGGCGAATGAAACGTCACCACATCGCCCTCATTCGCTTTCATTAATGCTCGCGCCAGGGGAGACATCCAGCTAATCCTCCCCTTGGTCAGATCCACCTCATCAACCCCAACAATCGAATAGGTTTTCTCAGTGTCATCCTCGTAGCGCACCGTGACGGTTGCGCCAAACTGCACGTATGTGGCCTGAATGGCCAGCGGATCGACGATCTCTGCAGCTTCGAGTCGCTTAGCAAGAAAGCGCATCCGCCTGTCTATCTCTCGGAGCCGTTTCTTTCCGTACAGGTAATCTCCATTTTCCGAACGGTCGCCGTTGCCGGCCGCCCAAGAAACAATCCGAGTCACCTCGGGGCGCTCCTCATACCGGAGTTTCTTCAGCTCAGCCCGTAGAGCCTCTGCGCCCCCTGGAGTGATATAGTTTTTGCCACCAGGCACAGAGGCATCCACTTCAGAATCGGATGTATCCGACTCGTTCGAATCCTCTCGTGTAAATGCTTTGCTCATTGCAACTACGTGTGAAGGAGTCTGTTACTCGTGAACTGGCACATTATCCGTTATCCACGTAATCACAGATTGCGTGTGTGTGCCCGGGATGAATATCTCTTTGACGCCCAGCTTCTTCAACGCTTCGATATCATCCTTGGGGATTATTCCCCCACCAAAGACTACTATATCATCCGCGCCTTCTTTTTTCAGCTTCTCCAGGAGATCCGGAAACAGAGTCATATGAGCCCCAGATAGGATACTGAGGCCAATACAATCCACATCTTCCTGGATGGCGGCCCGAACGATATGCTCCGTCGTCTGGTGGAGCCCGGTGTAAATAACCTCCATGCCGGCGTCACGAAGGGCGCGTGCAATCACCTTTGCTCCTCGATCGTGTCCATCTAACCCCGCCTTTGCGATAAGGACTCGTACTGGCCGCTTCTGTGCTTGCTCCGCTGTCATAACATTCCCGGGTCTGTGTATATTCCAAAAACATTTCGGTAGATATCGGAAACCTCTCCGAGTGTAACACCGTCCTCAACTGCAGTGATGAGAACCGGAATAACATTCCTGTTCTCTCTGCAGGCACGCGTAACTTCCTCAAGCGCTTTTGCATGTTTCGCCGCATCTCGAGCCGCCTTAAAGGCTCGTATGCGCTCCACCTGCTGCTTCTCAACCGCGTGGTCAATCTTGAGTGTGGGGATCTCCTGCTCTCCCCCCTCCTGATACTTATTAACCCCAACGATCGTTTGCTCCTGTGCATCAACCTGAAGTTGGAACTGATAGGCTGCTTCCGCGATCTCTTTTTGCGGAAAACCAACCTCAACAGCGTGCAGCATTCCACCAAGAGCATCGATCTGCTTGATGTACTGCATCGCCTCGGCTTCGATCTCGTTAGTGAGGCGCTCTATGTAGTACGAACCGCCAAGGGGATCGACTACGTTTCCAACGCCACTCTCCTCAGCGATAATCTGCTGCGTTCGGAGCGCAACTCGGACCGCATCCTCTGTGGGGAGCGACAACGTTTCGTCCATACTATTCGTGTGGAGCGACTGAACACCTCCAAGTACTGCTGCAAGCGCCTGCATCGCTACTCGGGCGACGTTGTTGACCGGCTGCTGCGCGGTGAGGCTCACACCAGCGGTCTGCGCATGCGTTCGCAACTTACAGGAAGCCTCCGTCTGTGCACCGTACCGATCCCGCATCAGCCGCGCCCACAAGCGTCGGGCTGCGCGAAACTTGGCGATCTCCTCGAAGAAATCATTATGCACATCAAAGAAGAACGAAAGGCGCGGTGCAAATTCGTCAATCTTCATGCCACGTCCGAGGCAGTGGTCGACGTACGCCAATCCGTCAGCGATGGTGAATGCCAACTCCTGGACTGCCGTAGCTCCAGCCTCCCGTATGTGGTAGCCACTAATACTCACCGGATTAAACTTCGGCGCCTCGTGCGCGCAGAACTCGATAACATCGCACACCAGCTTAACTGATGGAGACGGTGGAGAGATCCACTCTTTCTGCGCGATAAACTCCTTGAGCATATCATTCTGGATCGTCCCCCCGAGCTTATCGAAGGAGATGCCCCGCTTTTTAGCGATCGCAAAATACAGTGCAAATGCTACCGTCGCAGTGCAGTTGATCGTCATCGACGTTGTGACCTGATCGAGCGCAATTCCGCTAAAGAGGATGTCCATGTCCTGGATGGTGGCGACACTCACTCCTTCTCGCCCAACCTCGCCTAGCGATCGAGCATTGTCCGGGTCGTAGCCCATTAAGGACGGCATATCGAATGCTGTCGAGAGGCCAGTCTGTCCGTGTTCCAACAGATACTTAAATCTCTGATTCGTATCCTCTGGACTCCCGAAGCCAGCAAACTGCCGCATCGTCCAGAGGCGTCCACGGTACATCGTCGGCTGAACACCTCGGGTAAAGGGGAACTCCCCTGGGTATCCGAGATCTCTGGCATAATCGACCGCTCCCCCGTTCTCCGGCGTGACCAACTCAGGCTGCTCTCGAAAGCTGATCGACGAAAAGCTCTTCTTGCGCTCGCGCTGAGAGGCATAGGCACCCTCACGCCAAGCCTTGTATGAGGCGCTCTGCTTAGCTTGTGGAGACTTTGGTTTTGAATCGGTCATACTATTGCACTAGGGCCACTGCGGCCATCTCTTCCCTAGCCTACTCCTTCAGGAGTTGTGTGGCTATGAGGATACGCTGGATCTCACTAGTTCCCTCATAAATCTCAGTAATTTTCGCATCTCGGAGGTGCCGCTCAGCCGGATAATCGGTTACATACCCGTATCCGCCGTGGATCTGAATACCCTTAACCGCACACATCATAGCCGTCTCCGAGGCAAACAGTTTTGCCATAGCCGCCTGGCGCACATACGACTGCTTGCGATCTTTTCGCTTCGCTGCGTCGAGGGTAAGATATCGAGCGCTATCGATGTGACACACCATATCCGCAAAGTAGTTCTGAATAGACTGGTGTTCACAGATCTGCTTTCCAAATGCTCTACGCTCCTGAGAGTACTTGAAGCTATCATCAAAGGCCGCGCGAGCTATTCCGATGGCCTGCGCCGCAACGCCAATCCTCCCTCCATTCAGGGTTGTCATCGCAACGGTGAATCCACGATTTTCCTGGTACAGGAGCGCACTCTTTGGAAGACGCACATTGTCATACATGATGCTTGAGGTCGGAGAACCCCGAATTCCCATCTTATCCTCTCGCTTGCCACGCGAGATTCCAGGCAGGTTCATGTCGTGCACGAACGCAGTAATCCCCTTATTTCCCTTGCTCGTGTCCTCTGATGCGAAAACGATACATACGTCAGCTTCGGGACCATTCGTAATCCAATTTTTCGTTCCTGTGAGGATAAAATCATCTCCGTCACGTTTGTAGGTCGTCGTAATCGCGGCAGCGTCACTGCCGGTCCCAGGCTCTGAGAGCGCGAAACATCCGAGCGCCTTACCCGAAGCAAGTCGAGTCAAAAAATACTGCTTCTGTTCCTCGGTGCCATAGTCGAGTATCGGTGTAATGCAGAGCGATGTATGCGCACTGACGATAATTCCAGTAGAGGCGCACGCTGCCGAGAGCTCCTCAATAATCAACGCATAAGCAAGTGTCGACAGCCCTGCTCCCCCATATTCCGGCGGTACAATCGCACCCATGAGCCCAAGATCGCCCATCTTTGGAAGCAGCTCTCGCGGAAAATAGTGCTCCTTGTCTATCTTCGCTGCAAGTGGAGCTACCTCCTTCTCTGCGAACGCATGCGCTGTATCACAGGCAAAGTTCTCCTCCTCCGAAAGATCGAATGCGACGCTATCTCTCCACACCATACCAGAACCTCTTATCGACCTGTAAACGTTGCCTTGCGCTTCTGAACAAACGCTGCCATTCCCTCTTCTCGATCCGCTGTGCCAAAGAGTCGAAGAAATTCCTCTACCTCAATCCGCAAACCCGATAAGAGCGTGTTCTCCTGCGCTGCGTTGACGACACGCTTTGCACCGCGCACCGCTAACGGAGCCTTCGTTGTTATCAACTCGGCCATGCCACGCACCTGCTCCATGAGCGTCGCATCCGGTACAACCTTTTCAACGAGTCCAATACTACGAGCTTCATCTGCAGAGATAAGCTCGCCGGTATAGCAGAGTCGCCGCGCCTGCCCGACACCGCAGCGCTGAATAAGTCTTTGCGTACCACCAAAGCCCGGGATGATTCCTAGGTTAACTTCTGGCTGCCCCAACTTCGCACTCTCGGCACACACGATGACGTCGCACGAGAGCGCGAGCTCCAAACCTCCCCCAAGAGCGAAGCCGTTTACTGCGGCAAGCACCGGGACCTCACACGCTTCAATCAAACGCATCGTGCGTTGCCCGAGCTCTACATAGTCCGCGATCGCTCGCTGACCGAGGTCCGCCATTGAGCGAATATCGGCACCCGCGACAAAAGCCTTCGGCCCCGCGCCGGTGATTACGACCGCCCCGACTGAAGACTCACGAGCGATCGCTATGAACTCGTTCGAGAGGCTCTGCAATACATCTGGATTGAGCGCATTGAGGCTCTCGGGTCGATTGATCGTAAGCGTTCGGACCTTGCCAGTTTGAGAGGAGAGGACGCAGTTTTCTTCGTGAACGGTAGGCATACACACCCTAGGTAGTTAACGTACTAACCCCCTATTGTATATGGCTTCTGGCCTTGCTGCTACCACATAGATCGCCCTCGCAGACGTCCTGGGCCGCCCCCATCACCCCGGTGGCCACCCGAGCTGACGCCCCCCAAGGAGGTGAAGATGGAGGTGGAACACCGTCTGCCCCCCATCGTTCCCGATGTTCGTCACAACTCGGTAGCCGGAAGCTTCAAGCCCCTCCTGCCGCGCAATCGCCCCCGCTGCGAGTAGCAGCTCCCCTAACACTTCTCGGTGTCGAGGCTCTGCATGAGCGATACTCTCTACCGGCTCTTTTGGAATAATAACGATGTGGACCGGCGCCATCGGATTGATGTCTCGAAACGCCAGAACCGTCTCACTCTCGTAGACAATCGTTGCCGGGATCTCCCTACGAATAATCTTCCCGAAGATCGTTTCCCCACCCATAGGTTTAGCAACAGAGTTCATCTCGCTCTCTCCCGGTATTCACTTACACATTAAGGGCGAGATCAAAATCACCCCCCTCATCACACGCATTCGTAACCGCAGCGCTTCCAGAGCCCTCATCATACTCCACCTGAATCAAGTGCTGCACCCCGTCTTTTATGTCATCGAGATGAGTAATGATGATTATCTGCTCAAAGCGCCTTCGAAGCTTTTCGAGGAGCGCCAAAACGTTACCTCGTCGCCCTTCATCCAGTGAACCGAACACCTCATCGAGCATGAGCAGTGAAAAATTCTGCCCCGCTCGCTCCGCCAGCATGTGCGAAAGGGAGATGCGCATGCAGAGGTTTAAAATATCCTCCTCACCACCG
>JBIIYC010000170.1:0-5673 GCA_044347025.1 Bdellovibrionota bacterium | reverse complement strand
CATCGCTCACCACCGTCTGTCCCTTGAACTTCTCGCTGATCTGATAGCCTGGGATAGCTGCCTTGCCGAACTCCGCAACGAGTGCCATTTCCCGCATCAATCCCGAAACCTTACTCGGCGGAGCATATTCGTAGCTGCGCTCCTTGTAGGGCAACTCCTCTTCTTCCTCTCCGCTTCCCATCGCTGTCTTGCCGTCACCAACGATCACCTGCGCGTCACGCGGGTTATCCGGGGTCGCTCGCCGTATTCGCATCGGATACGAACGACCATCCTCCAGACGAACGAGGAGTGCCTCTCCCGAATCGCTCATATTCTCTTTTCCGAATACGACCAGCGAGGACTCCTTTCTGTCGAGCGCAATCCCGGCATTTGAGTTCTTGAAGCCGTCCTTAATTCGGCCACCCTCAAATACGATCTCCGTAGGCTCACCGACGTTGACCCACACCTGAATCTCACCATTGCCACTTGAGTACTCGACATCGCGGGCATACGAAACGGTGCTGCCCATGGCGAATCCAATGATGGCAAGTGTTGTTATTACTATTCGACTACGCATACTTCTCTCTAGTTTCATCGTTCCGCTCCCATCGATTGTTCGTCGGCGTCGCTAATGCGCTCACCCTTTATATTCGACTTAAACGTCACGCTTGTTATTACAATTCCGTATGGATTAATGATGTTCCGGGGGATGGTGGTCATCGTTACTCGGAACCGACTGGTCACCGGTGGAAGCTCCTGTCCCGCGATGTACTTCGTTCTATCGCCGACGATAGTTACTTCGACCATATTGCCCTGGCGACGAACCGATCGCTTGAGAGGGTCAACAAAGAACACTTGAGTTCGAGACGAGTTCTCAATAGCTCCAAGCTCGGAATTGAGCATCTCCTCGCGAAACTTTGAGAGTAGTGGCTCTTGCAACATCGCTGAAGCAGCCTCGAATTGCTTTCGGGCCGTGCCAGGCTGATATGTGGCGATGAGATTGATGTAGTCAGTCGCAACGTTTACAAACTCATTATCGGGAATATCCTGCGCGGCGTAGATGCCCGGCATCGGCTTCGATGGGACCGTAAGTGTTATCTCTCTGGTCGACCACATCACCACGGCAAAGACTATAGCGATTGCGGTAGCTGGAATTTGGATAAGGGCAAGTGAGCGCCACATGAGCGCCTGGTCTTTGTAGTTCTCCCAGAGGCGTATCGTATCGCTCTTGTCACGAGAGGCTGAGAGCGCCGTATCAGCAACTCGCCCCTTAACGTTGTCAGCGACATCTTTTACCTTTCGCATGGCCTACGTCCTTACATCCTAAAACCTATCGCCGCATCTCTTCGTCGCGCGGCCTGTTAACTACCTCGTCGAGATTGAGCTGTCTGTACAGACTTGTCTCCTGAAGCGCGTGAATTCGTCCACCGCTCCAACGGGGCTGCAGCTTCGAGGGAGCTGGAATCCCAGGAGGCGCAAACCCGAGGGTTGTCATCATCAGGTGCATCACGCCTCGCTCCTCATCGGGAAACTTCTTTCTCAGGGTCGCTAAGGCTAACGTGCAGGCGATGCAAAACATAATAAGAAACGGCATGTAATGGGCCGGCTTGTCGAACAAGCTACTGGCCAACATTGCAGCCACCACGCCTGCAAGCCACTCCATCAATCGTGCGCCCGCGAAGCTCCAGTCCTCATTAAGTCCTGGTATTACGTGTCCGTCGTCCATAGTCCTCTAGTGCCTCAATTAGTAATCATCACCCCTTACTTCTTTGCTTCAGGTAAAAGTCGGGGATCGGCAGAAAACTTTATGCCTCCTTTCGTGGCCTTAGGCTGTGGGTCTAGTACCCGCTCGAGGTCCTCGGCACGATCAATCAAGGTGTTACGCCATTTAGTGGAATCAAGCAGCTCGTCGGGCTTCGCGATCTTGCGCGCCTTATCGAACTCGTTCAGTGAGGCGATTAGAAGGGCGCGCGAGCGGGCATAGTGGGCGACTGCCTCGGCGGCCTCCTCCTGGCTCGCTTGCCCCAAGTTAACCGATTCGGCCCACGCTCGGGGGGCGCTCACCCCAAAGACTAACGCCATGATAAGAACGGGTAGGGCTCGAACGCGCATGGTAACTCCTCTAAAACACACCAGAATGCAACTCCCAGAGCGGGTCGGGTAGGCGAAATACCTAAAAAACTTCGCCGCCCCTCACTCTAACTATCCTGTAAAATCAGCATTATACCGATTACCCCCTATAGGCGCGGGCATGACCCGTCCCACTGAGAGTCTCTCTCGCTAGCCTGGTATGAATCGATCGCTTTCGATCGTTTCCTAACGATCTGGTGAAAAATAGGGAGAAAGATTCTCAAGGTGGTAATCCCGTGCCCGTCTTGCTAGTGGGGGCGGCACGCCGTACACTTTCGAGGCGGTTTTAGGATAATGCGGTTATTACGTAGGGATTTCGCGTGACTGAGAGTCTTCCCAGCCCTGGCGGAAGGGAATTTGAAATGCTTCGAGCGTCCAAGCGCAGGGGATATCTCCGCCTGCTCGTGACGTGGAGCGTCGGACTCTTGGCTTTGCTTGTGGCCGTCCTGGTCGCATCATACCTCGCTCGAATCTATTCAGATCACTCGTTACCATCACCCGAGCGCGTTAGGCTCGACCTCCGCGAACTCCAACAACCGTGGGCCGACGATCTTATCCACGCCTGGGACGGATATCGCGGTTGGTTGAGCAGACACGGCACGCAGATGGAGGCCGTGCTGTTTGATGATATCTCAACGATGGTAATTGAGGGCGCCGCGCATTCGAATGCGGCGAGCACCCCGCCCGATGAGTTGGGTGTATTTGGCAAGATATACCTCGCGCTCCATACCGGTGTCGTGCAGCTTCTTTTTCTATTTCTTGCATCGCTACGGGTATGGCTCGTGGTCTTGGCGTTTGCCTTCTATGCCGGTTTCACTTCGTATCGACCGTACGACCAAGAGGATGCCCTCGGTCAGATGGGCAACGGACGCCTCTTCTACTCTGGCGTTCGCGCGGGGCTAGAAAAACTCGCTGCCAACGGCGCACCGGACGTGCAGGTCCGCGGTTTTGCCTGTCCGCAGATGGCTACGAGTGCTGAAGCACATGCATCCCCATTGTGGCGGACGCTCTCGGACTACGATGCCTGCAACGCAACCAACGAGGCGCTTATTCGAGCGATCGTTAGAAATGGTGGTGTGGCGCCCTACGTTCCGCTGGTTGAGGAGGAGTCTCTGCTTGCGAAGGTCTACGCCGGCGGGGGGCTGGAGAAGAACACAACCTACATTCTTAGGGCCGCGCTAGCCGTGCATCGCGCCTATCAGCAGGGGGATCTAACCGGAGAGACCCTGAGCTCGCAGGGCCAATCGGGTGATGAACCGCTCGACCCAAAGCAGTACGCAGAGAGAGTGACCGGCGTCTTACATCGGGTCTTGTCGCCCGCTATGCGGAGAGAGATCGCGGGCATTCCCGCAGCCGAAATAGCGACGGCAGTGCTTGCCTTTGAGAGTGGTAAGATTTTGGCCCACTCTCATGAAGGTGGCCGGTGGGTTCGTCGGTCGAATTTTCCCCACCTGAGCGCCCGAGCCGTGCTTCATTCCATGGTTGAATACCCAAAGGACTACTCGTTTGAATCCCGAAATCGAATTCGCCGGGCATTAATTTACGCGGCTCGCAAGAGTGCCTTCGCCCCGGTTCGGATGCCGACTGACATGTCCGATGATTGCTGGGTAGTGCGTCAGTGGCTTGAGGTCCTACTTGCGTGCCCCCATGAGCTTGGTGCGGTGGCTGACGAGGTCGAGCTGGTTGGTGTTGTCCGTGAAAGTCACGTTGCCTGGTGTCAGGAGTTTTTTGAGAGCGAGCGCGTGCTCTCGCCGGAGTGTACGGATAATTTCTTCTCCACCCCGACCGAGCTGCTCTTCCTTCCGGTCCCTGCAGTTGTAGAGATTATGCGTCGGGTGGTGAGCCGCTCTACCATCGACCGAATGCATTTCCTCTTGGAGCGCGTGGCGACACAGCAGCGTTTACAGGGGATTCACACGACGGACTCAGATACCGGTCCAACAGAGCAACTTTCCTTTGACCGCGTGGTGCCCTTGCCACCAGCTTCCGAGATCCAAGCGCTCGCAGCTCTGCACTGCATGCCGGCAGAGGATCTCCGGGACTGGCTTGCGTTACGGGTTATCCTTTCTGCGTACGGATGGCTGGCGAGCCGAGTGGGTGACTACTCCGTGCCAACGACATCGATCATCTTCGCCGTTTTCAAGGCGGATCGGCCACTCGCGCACATGAACACGCTGGGGCTTCTTGGACGGCCCGGGATGGTTCCAGTTCGCGGTTCGAAACTGATCGATCGTTGGGGCCGAAATTGGAGCGCGCGATTCACCTACGTTAAGAAGGCAACGATGGCCGAAACGCAGGATGATTACGAGAAGCTTCTGAAGGGCATAGAAGATGTGGAGCCGCTGGACGAGGAGTCAGCGACGCAATCAAGCACGGTAGTATCGTAACGTACAAGGACTGGAATGGCTCGCGACTACAAACGCACCGACTATAGCGCAAAACAAGAGGAGGAGGTTCGATCCCTCTTGCTGAAGGGTGCGTGCGCATCGCTAGGAGCGCTTGGCGCCGCGTTCTCGCCAGCATTCGCGGGCTTGAGTCCCTCGCTGTTGTGGGCGCTTGGCATGGTGCCTGCTGCCGCCCTGGGAATGGGCGCATACCAGCTTGCTCGCCAACAGGCGCTTGAGTTCGAGCGTCAGAAAGAGTCTGCGCTGCGCGGAGGACGAGACGTTCTTGGGCGCCCCCCCGAGCGAGGGTGTCTTGGCGCTGCCGTGGAGGAGGCTCGAGCAAAAAACAAGAAGATGCTTGACCGCTATCTGGTCGGATTCGAGCTCGAGTCGGGACAGCCCCTGTGGGTTGATGATGACGAGATCTGTACGCACGGTGCAGTGTTTGCAAAAACCGGAGTAGGAAAGACGCTGTGGCTCGAGTCGCTCATATTTCAGCAGATGGCACGGGGGCGAGCGAGCGGATGCACCTTCATTGATGCAAAGCGTGACTCAGCCACTCTCGCACACATTATTCTCATGGCACTCGTCACTGGTCGTATTGAGGATCTGATCGTGGTCGATCCTTTTGAGCCAGTGCATGCCTATAACTTTGTCATGACCAATCAACGTGCTGATGTGAAGGCTCGAAAGGTGCTCCGCGCGGGTCTTCCGCCAACATCAGACCAGAGCACGACAAAGCATTACGATCGACTCGCCGCGGATTCGATCTATCGAATGGTGCGCGCCATGGAGAGCTTCGGTCTCGCCTGGTCGATGCGCGACATTGCGGTATCGCTCTCGGCTTTTCAACTAGCATACCCCCACATGCGAAATATGCTCAATAAGATCGGCGCTCGTCAGGCGATGGTCGAGCTTGGCCATTTAGCATCGAGCTACCGGAGTGTGAAGGGCGTGTTGGATACTGCTCGAATCACCGATAACCTCCGCGGTATTGCATCCGAGCTCCACGCAATTGCAGGAAGCGCTGCGGGAGAGATCTTTTGTACCAAATACACCGACCTCGTACTAACCGATGCGATCCTGCGTGGAAAAATCATCTATTTTATGCTTCCTCGTCTTGAAGAGGCGGAGAGCGCTGCACGAATGGTGAAGGTATTCCGTGAAGATCTCGAGGTGT
>JBIIYC010000169.1:0-5741 GCA_044347025.1 Bdellovibrionota bacterium | reverse complement strand
TAGGGGCATGCGCCGCAGTCTTGAGAGCAGGAGCCACAATCTTCAGAGCCGTTGCAGACAGCGTCTCCGCAGTATGGGCACGAGCCGCAGTCCGAAGAGCAGGAGTAGCAGTCCTCTCCGTTGTCGCAGCTACCGTTGGGACAACATGAACCACAGTCGCCTGGGCAGCTAGAGCAGGTCTCCCCATTATTACAGGTCCAGTCGCCGCAGTATGGGCATGTGCCGCAGTCACCTGGACAGTTGCTGCAGTCTTCGCCGGACTCACAGCCGTTCATTCCGCAACCACAGATACCGCAGTCTGTTGAGCAATTGTAGCAATCCTCGCCACTTTCGCAGCTAGCATTGCCGCAGCTTGGTCCGCACGAGCCACAGTCACCTGGGCAGTTGCTGCAGTCTTCGCCTGTTTCACAACCATTATATCCACAGCCGCAGATGCCACAGTCGCCTGGGCAGCCGTAGCAGTCTTCACTTCCTACACAGTAGCTGTCTCCGCACGAAGCGGCAGAGCAGGAAGATGGCGAGCCACTGCAGTTCCAACCCGCCTCCACGCCACAGCTAGCGTCACATCCGTCTCCGGCCGTTGTATTTCCGTCGTCACAATACTCATTACCTTGGACAGTGCCATTGCCACACTCAATATTACATCCGTTGTCACATCCATCATTGTTGGTGGTATTGCCGTCGTCACACTGCTCGCTGCTGGTCTGGACTCCATTTCCGCACGCCGTATAGGTGCAGTTTGAGTCACACCCGTCGTCATCAGTGGCATTACCGTCATCGCACTGTTCTGAACACTCAAGGACGTTATTGCCGCAAGCTTCCGTCGAACAAGATGAGCTACAACCATCGCAGCTTAGTGTGTTTCCATCGTCGCACTGTTCGGAGCATTCAACTGAGTTATTGCCACATTCAATAACGCATGAGGAACTACATCCGTCGCAATTGGTTTGATTGCTATCATCGCACTGTTCGGATCCCTGAAGGGTGCCGTTTCCGCACTCAATGTTGCAGGTCGAGTCGCAACCATCATTGTTCGTTAAATTCCCATCGTCACACTGTTCGCCGCTGGTCTGAATTCCGTTACCGCAGCCTGTGAACGTACAGTTGGTATCGCAGCCATCACCATTAGTGCCGTTTCCATCATCGCAGGTCTCTGAGCACTCTGTAACGCTGTTGCCGCAGGCCTCAATCGAGCATGTGGAGCTACATCCGTCGCAGGAGGTGAGGTTGCTATCGTCACACTGCTCGCCAGCATCAACGGCCCCATCGCCACACGTTTGCGCATACACCGGACTTGCACCAACGAACAATATCGCGAACGCACATACAACCAGTCCAACCAGACGCGCCAACGCACCAGCTTGTGGTGCGCTCGAGTGACAAGTTGAAGAGAAATGGGCATGCGTGCTCGCTACCGCCGCATCGGCAGTCGAGAAGGTAAGAGCAGCACTCTGCGCGCTGCTTGTATGGATCGAGGTGAACGCGCCACGCGGCGGGCGTTCGTTCAACTCTGTATGCGGGCCTTCAGGCCCTTCGTTACCAAACATCCGAAACGTCCTGTCAAATAAGTCCTTCGTTAATGCTGAGCGTTCTGACTAAAAAATCGAAAATGCCCAGTTTTACTGCGTTTTCGCGGCACCTTGCGAAGCTTCCCGTCGATGTGCGCACGTGTGCAGACGATGAGGTCGATGAACGATCTCGGAGTCGTCGAGCGGCGGATCCGCGAGTAAATTCGCGAATTTCGTGCGTGTATGAAGGGAAGAGAGTGAAGGCGTACTGCTGATACACTACCCCTGGCACCGCGAATGCGATGAGGTAATGCCTTGATAGGTGGATGGATCCCCCAGTAATCAAGGCTACTGGATTTGGTGACCCCGTCGGGTCCTGCGCGCTTTTCATCCAGTAGTTGAGATCACTTTACTGGGCCAAACTCTTTAAGTTTTTTCAAAAAAAGATCGTTTTTTTTTTGGGCGCGGAAACGTAAAATTGAAATCTCGGTGTTTTTGAGGGGTTAGGATTCTCGCGTTTGTAACAGTTTTGTCACACTGCTAGGAAAATCTGGTACACCGAGCGTGACAAAGTCTTATTAAAACTCTGAATCCTTTTTGGTGGGTTCGGCAATAGCGGTCGCAGAGAGAGGGAGAGACATGGTCGTGGAAAGCCACATACCCTCCCAGCTTGTGATGATGCTGCTTACTTTCGCCGTTCGCCGGGAAAGACGTTTGTCGGAGTAGGGGAGAGTTGTAGGGCACGATGCACAAAAAAGCCCCGCGCTTTCGCGCGAGGCTTTCGGGTTTTGGACTATCCTCCGGAGCGGAGGCTCCGGAGGGTAATCGACCTTCGGTCGATTACATCATTCCGCCCATGCCACCCATTCCGCCCATTCCGCCCATGCCGCCGGCTGGAGCTGCTGACTCGTCCTTCGGCTTATCAGCGATGAGGGCCTCAGTGGTGAGCATCAAACCAGCAACGGAAGCTGCGTTCTGCAGAGCAGTGCGAACTACCTTAGTTGGGTCGATGATTCCAGCCTTAACCATATCCTCGTACTCGTCAGTTGCAGCGTTGTAACCGAAGTTACCCTTATTGCTGCGAACCTTCTCGATTACGACTGCTGGCTCAGCGCCTGCGTTCGTAGCGATCTGGCGAAGCGGAGCCTCAAGAGCCTGACGTACGATCTTAACGCCGAAGGATTGCTCCTCATCGTTAAGCTTGAGTGCGTCGAGCTTCTCGATCGTACGGATGAGAGCTACTCCACCACCAGGAACGATACCTTCCTCTACCGCGGCGCGAGTTGCATGGAGGGCATCCTCTACGCGAGCCTTCTTCTCCTTCATCTCAACCTCAGTTGCAGCGCCCACGTGGATCACTGCAACGCCGCCTACAAGCTTAGCAAGACGCTCTTGGAGCTTCTCACGGTCGTAGTCAGATGTTGTGGTCTCGATCTGAGCACGGATCTGAGCAACACGTGCCTTGATATCAGCATCAGCGCCCTTACCATCGATGATAGTAGTGTTGTCCTTGTCGACAACGATACGCTTAGCCTTACCAAGATCTTGGAGCGTGATGTTCTCAAGCTTCAAGCCGAGGTCCTCAGTGATGCACTTACCACCTGTGAGGGTAGCAATGTCATCAAGCATCGCCTTGCGACGATCGCCGAAGCCAGGAGCCTTAACAGCGCATACATTGAGCGTTCCGCGGATCTTGTTTACCACGAGGGTTGCAAGAGCCTCGCCCTCTACCTCTTCAGCGATGATGAGGAGTGGCTTGCCGGACTTAGCAACTTGCTCAAGAACAGGAAGGAGGTCCTTCATGCTTGAGATCTTCTTCTCGTGGATAAGCACGAGCACGTTGTCGAGCTCAGCTTCCATTCTCTCCGCATTTGTTACGAAGTATGGAGAGAGGTATCCACGGTCGAACTGCATACCCTCAACAACTTCGAGAGTAGTCTCAAGGCCCTTAGCCTCTTCAACGGTGATAACGCCTTCCTTTCCAACCTTCTCCATCGCCTCAGCGATGATGCCACCGATCTCGCGATCAGCGTTGGCAGAGATAGTTCCCACTTGAGCGATCTCCTCTTTGCCCTTTGTAGAACGGCTCATTCCCTTCAACGTCTCGACAGCAGTCTTTACTGCAGCGTCGATACCGCGCTTGAGGGACATTGGGTCGTGGCCAGCCGCAACGAGCTTCAAGCCTTCGCGATAGATAGCGTCAGCGAGAACTGTAGCTGTTGTTGTTCCGTCACCGGCGATATCCGAGGTCTTGGAAGCAACTTCCTTAACCATCTGAGCGCCCATATCCTCGAAACCTTCGAGCTCGATCTCTTTAGCAACCGTTACACCGTCCTTGGTCACAGTTGGCGCGCCAAAACTCTTCTTAATCACAACAACGCGACCCTTTGGTCCCATTGTTACTCGTACTGCGTCAGCCAACTTCTTTACGCCCTTGAGGATCTCCTCGCGAGCTTCGAAGCCGAACTCTAATACCTTAGCCATTGTATATTCCTTAAATAATTAGTTGATATCTAACGTTTGCGAAGTATTACAGAACTACGCCGAGAACATCGTCCTCGCGCATGATGAGAACCTCTACGCCCTCAACCTTAACCTCGGTTCCGCTGTATTTGCCAAAAAGGATCTCGTCGCCCTCTTTAACATCAACAGGGGTAACAGTTCCGTCTTCACGAACCTTGCCCTTACCAACGGCGATAACACGACCTCGCTGAGGACGCTCTTGAGCGTTGTCAGGAAGGATGATTCCACCGCTTGATTTCTCCTCAGGAGCCAAGCGCTCTACGATGATGCGGTCTTGCAACGGCCGAATCTTGCTCTTTTTGCTGCTCATTACCTTTATTACCTCCGAATGTAGAAAAGGGTGGGGCACTGTCGATTGAGAGGTGCCCCTGTATACCTTTGCTTTTGTGCGAACGCCCCCCTCCGGAAAACTGACCCTTTTGGGGGAGTTGCCTGGTTGGGTGGCCGCCAGAGCATACCCTAACTAGTGGAGCATACAAGGCGGACCGGTGCGCGTCCTGTTTATGCGCATCGAACCGGCGGATTTCAAGGGTCACCGGTATTTTTGTTGAGTCGGGCGGGCTTCGACACTCCGAGCCTCCCTTTGGTGGATCTAATCCCTCAAAAAGGGCTATAGTCGACCTCCATCCATCCGTAAGTTTAGGGAGTTACGCCCGTGTCCAATTCAGCAGCTATGCAGACCCCGAGATCTCTGACCCCAGTTATATCCGAACTCTTGGATGCGGCTATCGGCGAAGGCACCTTGGCAGGCGGCGTTCTGCTCGCCTCAAGGGCCGGGATGCCGATCGCATCTGTCGCGGCCGGAACCAAGCTCTCCGCCTCCGATGAGGCTAGCGCCGCAATTCAGGGGCGAATGGAACTTGAGACGGTTTTTGACCTTGCGGGGCTCACTCAATCGATCTGTACAGCGACTCTTCTGATGCGATTAGTTGGCTCTGGAAAGATCTCGGCAACGGATCGAGCGTCTCGCTTTCTCCAGGCCCTTGGGGTTGGTCAAAAATCCTCAATGACTCTGGCGCATCTGCTTTCGCATACAGCAGGGTTTCCGAATGGCGTGTCGGTGTACGACGAGTTGGTCAAGGCTAACGCCGGTCCGCGTCCGGGTATCATGGCGAGCAGTGGTGCCAAGCAGTACGCGTATACTCAGTTTCACAATTTGCCGTTGAAGTTCGAGCCAGGTGCTCGCGAATTGACGAGCGATGCAAATTACATCGTTTTGGGAGAGATCTGTGAGATAATCACTGGACTTCCCTTGGAGAAGGCTTACACCCGCTACGTTGCAGCGCCGCTTCGAACAGCCAGCCTCAACTTCATCGATCTTACCCTTCTTCGCCGTAAGGGCTTGGAGCCAGTTGTTGAACTCTTTGCACCCTCGGGGTACTGCGCTCGTCGAGGGCGTGTGCTCGCCGGGGAGGTGTGGGATGAGAATGCCTGGGTAATGGGCGGTGTGTCGGGGCACAGCGGTCTCTTTGGTACTGCTAACGATGTCCATACCTGGGCACAGGAGATTCTCGCGGGGTACCGTGGTGAGTCGCAATTCCTTACGGCAGATGTGGTCCGTACGTTCGTATCGCCGGAGTCGGTGGGTGCCAAGGGAGAACATAAACTCGGATTCGATGCTTCAACGAAGGAGGCAGGGTTTATCGACACCAAAGCCGCTCCGCACGCATTCGTAGCCGTCGGGAGTACCGGTTGTTCGGTCTTTATCGA
>JBIIYC010000167.1:0-5857 GCA_044347025.1 Bdellovibrionota bacterium | reverse complement strand
GCTCCAAGAAGAATGAATCCGACGTGCTTGATGTAACGACGATGGAGGGAGCGTTGTTGCAGGCGGGGCTTGATAAAACGAAGCTGTCAGAGCTTGCGACCATGCTCAAGCGAATCTCAAGCCCGACCGACCGAGTGCTTGATTCCGAAGGGAATGTTACGTCCGATGGTAATCCGATCCCCGTGGCGGATTTTGCTCGATCGCTTAAAGCCGCCATATACGACGAGGACGATCCGGGTGACGATAAATCTGGGTTCTTCGGCAAAGCAAAGACGAAACTGCACGAGCTTGAATTGCGACTTGAAGAAAATGTCAAAGCGCTGCGAAAGACCCAGGAGCTCGTGAAGGAGAATCTTGACCTTGCTCGTGTGACTGGCGTGGCCTTTCTCAACGTCTCAAACGAGATGACCGGATCGGAAAGCGTCGATCAGGTGCTCGATCTCATCCGCTCAAAGATTCGTTCCTCGGCGCCCGCGGCTCTCGGGCAGGTTCACAACCTGGAACGGGTGTTGGCGGCTGGTCTGGCGAGCCTCGGGGCCCAGGACTCTGGCGCGTAATGGAAAATAAGGCGAATTAATTCAGTTGTTTGCGGTTTGTGTAAGGACGGGAAGCTCCACGCAGCGCAATCCTCTTTCGTCGGGCTTTAGCCCCTTCTGAAAAGCACCGATCGTATCAGCTAGAGCCTTTAGGGGCTGTCGCAGATCTGCTAAGATCTTGGCTCGAAAAAGTTTTTTGCCTTTTGGTGTTCACCGTTATGTCGAACGATACAAGTTCAGTTCTAGCGTCTAACGCTGCGTATCTCGCCGAGTTGTTTCAACTCTATCAAACCGATCCCTCCCTCGTAGATAGCGCGTGGGCGGAGTTCTTCGAGGAGTCTGGTTACGGGCGAGCCAATGGTCATGTCTCGCATACCGAGGCGGCTGCTACTGCGCACGTCGGAGAGGCACTCGCTGAGCGTCTGGTTGAAGCGTATCGCCGCTGGGGGCACCTACAAGCAACGTTAAGTCCTCTTGTGGCCGGTGGTATTCAGGCGCAGGTAAATAAAGAGATCGACCCAAAAACATACCTGGCAGGTAAGTCAGATCAAGAGCTTTCTATCGAAGGGTTCTCGTTCGCGGGTGCGCAACCAACAACCGTAGGTGGGCTCCTCGACCTTGTACGCTCGGTGTATTGCGGAACGATAGGATTCGAGTTCTCGCACATGACCTCATCTGAGGAGCGAGAGTGGCTTGAGGACCGCATTGAGGGACGCGGCGCAATTTCCCGCGCATTTTCGCCCGACAAGCAGCGAGAGTTGTTAACGGAGCTCATGCAGGGAGACCTCTTAGAGGCAGAGCTTCATAAGAAATATGTGGGAGCAAAGCGCTTTTCGCTCGAAGGAAACGACACGTTAATGCCTCTTCTCGTGGAGGTACTGGAGCGCTGCAGCCAATCTGGCGTGCGCGAGGTTGTGTTCGGGATGGCGCATCGAGGTCGGCTGAACGTGCTGGTGAACACCCTCAAGAAGCCCTTGGAGATACTGTTCTCCGAGTTCGAGGATAAGACCCTCGCGAGTGTTGTGGGTGCGGGCGACGTCAAGTATCACCTCGGATTTCAGAGTGATTTCGTGCGAGATGGTCGTTCGGTGACGATGTCATTGGTCCCAAATCCATCGCACCTTGAGTTTGTGAACCCGGTTGTAGCGGGCATAGCGCGGGCGAAGCAGGATTCACTCTATGATCGCGACCGTCGATCGGTTCTGCCAATCGCCATGCACGGAGATGCTGCCGTCGCGGGGCAAGGGATCGTGTTCGAAACGTTGAACTACGCTGGCGTTGATGGGTATACGACCGGCGGAACGCTCCATATTGTAATTAATAATCAGATCGGGTTTACGACTACTCCCGATGAGTCTCGTTCGACGCGCTACTGCACGGATTTGGCGAAAGGGCTCGATGTCCCTGTGTTTCATGTGAACGCCGAGGACCCGGAGGCAGCATGTTGGGCGGCGCGTCTTGCGGTTGATTACCGCAATACGTTTGGGAAGGATGTATTTATCGACCTTATTGGGCACCGCAAACACGGGCACAACGAGGGAGATGACCCAACATTTACGCAGCCACTGACGTATGGCGAGGTCAAAAAGAAGCTTCCTATCTGGCAGCAGTACGGTAGCGTTCTAAAGAATCGCGGTATCGTGGACGATGCCTACCTTGAGGAGGCAGAGCGCGCGTACAAGCAGCACTTCTCGGAAGCGCACGCCCGCGTGCGTCCTGGTGCCGAGGGAGATGCCTCTCCGGCGCATGGAAAGATCGTGTCACGCAACGTGTCGACCAAAGTTGACGCTGGGTCGCTGAAGGCTATCGCGCATCAGTTGGTGGCATATCCTCAAGGGTTTGTACCGCACCCAAAGTTAGCCAAGATCATCGAGAAGCGAGTTGAAACCGTTGATCAGGGGGAGGGCATTGAGTGGGGTGTTGCCGAGGCCTTGGCGTTCGGATCGCTCGTAAAGGACGGGGTTCCGATCCGATTGAGTGGTCAGGATTGTCGACGAGGAACATTTAGTCACCGACACCTGGTGCTCGATCACTATGAGCAGAATGCGATCTGGAGCCCACTCGCCGCGCTGGCAGAGGAGTTGGGCAGTGGCGGTCGCTTTGAGGTGTACAACAGCACCCTCTCTGAAGCAGCCGTGCTCGGATTCGAATTTGGATACTCCGCAACTGACCGAAAGGGCTTAATTATGTGGGAGGCTCAATTCGGTGATTTTGCGAATGGAGGTCAGGTTATCATCGATCAGTTTGTTGCGAGCTCTGAATCAAAGTGGGGCCAGCTATCAGGGGTGACGCTCCTCTTGCCGCACGGTTTTGAGGGCCAGGGACCGGAGCATTCCAGCGCGCGACTTGAGCGGTATTTGCAGCTCTGCGCAGAGGGTAATATGAGTGTGTGCTACCCAACCACAGCCGCGCAACACTTCCATCTTTTGCGGCGGCAGGGGCTCTCAGATATCAAGCGTCCGCTGGTTGTGATGACGCCGAAGAGTCTCTTGCGTCTCCCGGCCGCGATGAGTGCTCTGAGCGATTTTACCGATGCTGAATTCTCTCCGCTTCTCGTTGATGCGGGTGCAGGAAAGGGCAAGGGAACCTGTGATACTCTCGTGCTGCTCAGTGGTAAGGTGTATTACGACGTAAAGAATGCTCTGCAAGAACAGAAGGGGAATTCGGTGCGGGTCGCGCGGGTTGAGGAGCTCTATCCATTCCCATCGAATGCGGTCGCTCAGCTCGTGCGTGACACCAAGGCGAGCCGGATCGTGTGGGTTCAGGAGGAGCCACAGAATCAGGGCGCGTGGAGCTACATCGCGCCCCTCATTCGAGAGGCTACCGGCAAGGAGGCTCTGTACATCGGTCGACCAGCGGCGGCGGCTACTGCAACCGGGTCTGGCAAGCATCATGCGATCGAGCAGCGAGCCATTATGGACGAGTTGATTGCAGCTGTGGCATCGCGAAAGGCGGCCTAGGCACCAGCAAGTTTTTGTGGTCTGCGAGGGTGCTTTCGCGCTCGCTCTGCACCTCATTCGGGTGTAGTCTAGCCGCATGCATGCTGTCTTTTACGACTTGGAGACCTCTGACCGAAACCCGATTGGCCAGATCATTAACTATTCGTTTATCTTTTTTGACTCAAGCTTTGCGGTCCTCGATGAGTGCTCGGGCTTAATCAAGCTCTCTCGGTTGCAGATCCCGGATCCCGGTGCAATTCTCGCAAATCGTACGAATGTCCTAGAACACCAGCAGCTCGCCGAAGAGTTCGAACCAGCGGCGATGGCTCGCATAACCGATTTCCTCACTCGCTGTATTGCACAAGCACAAGGAGCGATTGCCTTTATCGGCTACAATTCTTCGCGTTTCGATCTGAACTATCTGCGAACAAGCTTGATTCGAAATGGAATCAATCCTTATTTCAGCGGGAAGCTTACTCCGCGAGACCTGTTGCACGCTGTGCAGAAGGCATACCTCACATCGGCGCCGTTTCGTGAGCTCATCCGAAAACAGCGAGTGGGTGAAAAACGACTCTCGCTCTCGCTTCAAACTGTGGGGCATGCGCTTGGCCTTTTGTCGGGGGTGCAGGCCCATGAGTCTCGGGAGGATGTGCTCCTCACCGTTCGGGTTGCTGAATGGCTGCGGGATAATTGCGATCTAGATGCTACAACCTTTGAGGGGTACGAAGGTGGAAAGCTCCACTCCACTGCGCGCTCAGGTGCGGTGTATATGCTCGAAGAGCCCGAATATGACATGAACTCCGAAAACTATGTGGTGAAGCGCCCCGTCACATTGCTTGACGCCGATCACCGTTCGGCGCTCTGGATTGATCTTGAGCGCTTTATGGATACTAAAGATCCCGCGTGTATTATGTGGCGCTCTGCGGCTAAAAATGCGTTCTTTGTCTCGGGAGCTGCCGTGGCAGATCCAGAGCTTCAGCGAACCGCCCGCGCGGCGGTGGGGCACTTCAAAGGAATCACGCTGAAGAACTACTTTCAAAAGAGCAGCTGCGACATCGAGCAGGATATTTATCGGCTCGACTTCGACCAGTTAGACCGGTACATCAAGGCGATTCAGACGAACGATAAGAGCTTGTTGCAGGAGTGTCCTGGCACTGATGCGAAGGTGCTCTGGTCGCGTCGGCAGCTGGCGAGTCCACACGCGGATGTGTCAGATCCAAGGGCGGCTGAGATGCTCAAAAAATACGCCCTTCATCGGTATGGTGGAAAGCTTCAGCTCGCTCGTTCGGTAAAGGATGAGAGGCGGGAGGGGGACTTCCACGCGACGCTTGGGGAGATGGTGCGACAGCTCACCCAGAGCAGGGAGGCGGCGGTCATTCAGAGGAACTACGACGATCAAGCCCTCCTGGATGCGCTTGAGACCTTTATTCGGCGGTCCGATATCGCCAAGGTCGCTGGTAAAGAGCTGATCCCGATGTGGGTTTCCTGAGGCTCGGCGGGAGGCCAAAAATGTTGTTTAATCCACTTGTTATACTTGAGGGAACGGCGCCGACCGAGTAGGATTAGCAACTGGTTCGTGACCACCTTTTAGCATGAGGCGCAGTGTCCCAGTTCTGTCACCTTCACCTTCACACGCAGTACAGTCTCCTCGATGGAGCGAATAAATTAGAGGAGGTTGTCGCGCGCGCTGCTCAGCTCGGACAACCCGCGATCGCCATGACCGATCACGGCAACATGCATGGCGCGGTTGAATTCTACCTTGAGGCTAAGTCGGCGGGCATCAAGCCGATCGTTGGTTGCGAGCTGTACGTCACTCCGGGCTCTCGATTCGAAAGGAAAATGCGAGCTGCGGGTGGGGCGGGCACCTGCCACTTGACGGTGTTGGCGGCGAATAAGACCGGATATCACAACCTCTGCAAGCTATCGAGTCTCGCTTACAAAGAGGGATTCTATTTTAAGCCGCGTGTCGACCACGAGATTCTCGAGCGGTACTCAGAAGGGTTGATTGTGTTGAGCGGATGTCTGGCGGGAGAGATCGCGCAGGCAACGATGATCGACGACTACAAGGTTGCCAAAGAGACTGCCGAATTCTACGCACGGGTCTTTAAAGATCGTTTTTATCTGGAGATGCAGCCCCATCCTATCAAGGACCAGCAGAAGCACAACGCGGCTGTTATTGATCTTGCAAAAACGCTAGGGGTTCCCCTGGTGGCAACAACGGATTGCCACTATCTCGAGAAAGGCGACCACTTCGCTCAAGAAGTTTTAATGTGCATATCTACCGGCAAGCTCGTGACGGATCCGGATCGATTGCGCCACGAAGGGTTTACCCTGCACCTCAAGACGGAAGAGGAGATGCTTGAGGAATTCTCGGGGATTCCG
>JBIIYC010000039.1:0-18831 GCA_044347025.1 Bdellovibrionota bacterium | reverse complement strand
ATGAGACGTTTCTTGATACGTTCATTTCGTTAGAGGCATCCGGGTGGAAGGGGCAGAATGGAGGTGCAATCGGGTGTAGCCCCGTGGCGGTCAAATTCTACAAGGACGCTTTGCGAAAGGCGGGCGCTGCTGGGCACCTGCGCATGCAAGGAATAGTAGTGGATGGAACCCCGGTTTCTATGGAGCTGGGGCTCCTCATGAACGGATGCTTCTATTCGCCCAAGTTTGCCTACAATGAGGATTTTGCAAAGTGCTCACCCGGGAATCTGATGAACCGGGAGTCCATCCAGATGGCTGCGAGCAATGGAGCTACCCGGTATGACTTTTTGGGGCCACGCGCGCGCCACAAGATGCTGTGGACCGATACCGTCAGACCGCATGCTAACTGTTATATCTTTAAGCCAACGATCAGCGGACGGCTTAAGCATTTCGTTGCCGCGACGCTGGCGCCGCAGCTACGAAAGTTAAAGCATCGCTATTATGGGGATCCGCAGGCGCCCACAGGGTGATAAAAAGTGTTCTCCGGTCGCGCAGTTCGATAGTGTAACTTCCCCCTACGCAAGGCTTCGGCCGGCGGGGTAACGTCGATTGATCCTACCGAGCTTGAGTGGAATCGGGGATACGAGCAGTTTTCGCCCCCTTGTTTCCTCTAACTCTCACAATCCTCACGGCGGAACGCCTGTCTACCGCCCTACAAGGCTGCTTTCTGTCCCACGTGAATCAATTCCCTTGCGGAGCAAGCTCTGCTTCCTCAGGGAAGATTCGGGCTTGTTCGAGGTGGCTCGGTAGAGCGCTGTGACTCCTGTCCTCGCCAGGTCTCCCCGGTTTGGCGCTCAACCGAGGCACGAGCGCTTTGCGCGATAAGTCCCCAGATCCTCTGGGTCATCTGTTGTTCCTCGTTTTGAATCTCTTCAACTAAGGATGCAGTCTGAGCGTCTCGAACGGATTCGGCGGCGGCTTTTAGAGCTTCATATGTTGCGACCTCGCTCTGTTCTATCGCGTAGGCCAGCAGCAGATTCTGGGTGTTCGTGTCGGCCTCATTGTGTCCGAAATGACTCACTTTGGGAGTCATGCTGAAAACGTGAGCGAGCACATTCTTGATCGTCGAGGCTGAACCACCGAGTTGTTGGAGACGATTCAATAAGCGTTCCTGTTGGTGCCTCGTCTCCGCCGCGTGTTGAGCGAAGAGCTTCTGAATGTAGGGATCATCTCCTTCATGCGAGAGCCGCTCAAGCTGCGCGGCATATGAATGCTCAGACGCGATCGCGTCTTGAAGATAGCGGCGTATGATTTCCTGAGATGAGATCGCTTCTGCCATGGTTCCCTCCATCGGTTTGGATTTCGGCTGCACTATGCCGAATCCGCGCCGTGTCGGTTATGAGGGGAGTCACTACAACGCCAGGCGCTAGCGGAGAGAAGGGGAGTGATTAGTTGTTGGACGCGAAAACTCCATCCACAGCCATTGAGCGAGAGCCATTAAAACGGGTCCAATGAAAACACCGAGGAGTCCGAAAGAGAGGACTCCGCCGAGCACACCGATAAACACAAGAATTGCAGAGAGCTTGGTTTTTTGGCTGATGAAGAGCGGACGAAGGACGTTATCGATCGTGCTCACGACGAACACGGCCCATACCGCTAGTCCAGCGGCGTGGTACCACGGGACATTCGCGAAGAAGAGAAGGTATGCACAGATGGGTAGGTACACCAAGGGGGGACCAAACGGAATAAGGGAAGCAACTGTTGTAAGGAGTGCAAGTAGGATAGGCACTGGCGCGCCGGCTATCGCATAACCGAGCCCTGCGAAGAGTCCCTGCGCAAATGCAGTCGCAAGGACGCTATATGCAGCCCCTCGCACGGTTAGGTGAACGGTATCGATGAGTTCCGGCACCTTTGGACCGCCGATTCGAATCAGTATGTTACGCAGCTGTTCAAGAAGTGATTCGCCGTAGCGATAGAGGAAGAAGCATCCCACCAAAGAAGCGATAGCGGTGGTGATCGTTGAGAGCACGCCACGAGCGGCAGCGGTTGCAAAAGAGAGAATCCTGGATTGATGCTCCCCGATAATAGCACTCAGGCCGCTCGGGTCGGTGACGGTCGATTCGAAGATCGTCACGAGACGGGGGCCTACCAGAGGAAGAGTAGCGAGCTTGCCTGAGATATCACTTTTTTGCATTGCATGGAGCTCTGAGGCAAGGGAGCGGATTTCGGACGCAAGCTGAATCGGTAATGGTACGATCGCGATCAGGAGGACTACCCCTAGAATGAGGGTGAGCCCGAGCGGAGCCAGGTATGATGGGTTCGGGCAGATCCTTTGAATCTGTTTAAAGAGTGGCCACGTTGCAGTTGATAGCACGGCTGACCAAAGAAGGGGCGCGAAGAACGGCTGAATAACAAAATACAGGGCGGTAGCGAATCCCAGTAGGATAAGGGCGAAAAGCCACCGCATGGTGGAGTGATATGAAGTTGTGGGTGTTTGTCCGGTCATGCTGTATATGTGACCGAGTCTACTCTACCTTGATCCGTAATTGGTAGGTGCAAAACGCCTTTTGCGCGAGGAAAGCCCCGGGGATGGCCATGCACCGAGATCGAAGCATGGCGACCATCCCCGGAAAAGAAGCTAGCCTCTACGCTTCACGCGGGATCGGCTCTGAGCAGGCTTTCGCGAGGAGCTGCTCTGCGCGGGAGAGAGTTGCGAGACTGATGCTTTACTCCCTTTCGTCGCTGAGGTTTTGCCTACGCTCTTCGATGATGGTAGTGCTGCTGAAGCTTTTTTCTTCGGAGCTTGAAACTTTCTTCCAGCCTGCTTCGCTACTTTGCTCTGCGACGTAGCTTTAGGAGCGATCTGAGTTTTTGCTCGTTGTGCCATGTTGTCCTCCATAAATGGTACACACGTCGTAAGATGAGCATTATTATGCGCAGATGAAAGTGATGGCGGTCACGGAGTGGAGATCGTTACCAGGCCTCCGAACGCTGTAGGATGTCTCCATTTCTGACTATCCACGTGGCTCCATTCCACTGGCGATCGATCCTCGGAGTTGGGGCTCCGCGGATAACAAGGTATTTCACATAAGCCTCGCCAGCAGTGGCTGATGAGCCTCGAACCGCAGCGCCACGAGAGATCGCTACTGGGTAACCGGTCGATGGATCAAATATGTGTGCATATGCTACTCCAGCAACGACAAAAGGGGTTCCATTCGCTCTGGATACTGTAAGAGTTTCGTCTCGGAGATAGAGGGTTTCTTCGTGGTTGCCCTCGCTAAGCTCAAGCTCTATTCTCCACCCATTTTGTCCCGGTGGAGTGCCGATTGCACCAACGCTACTTCGGCCGAAATTGATGCATGCGGCCGTGACTCCGTCTCTTCGGAGCCTCTCCATCATTGCATCGACCGCCATTCCTTTCCCGATTCCGCCGCTTTCAGCCTGTGCTGTAGGGGCGTTTTTTTGGACACCCGATGGTGGAATAAGACTAAAAGCTCCACGGCCTAGGGTAGAACGCACTGCAGAGATCTCTTGTGGAGAGGGCATGACGCCTGTGACCGCAGCGTGCTTCCAGATAGCGACGAGTGGCCGGATCGAGATGTCGAAAGCGCCATCAGTGTGAGTCAATAGTCGCTGAGACTCCTCGATCATATGGTATAGATCGGCGTCGACGACAAGCGGTTCTGTTCGAGTTTCAGCGTTAAATGCGCTGAGCGCACTATTAGGTTTGTATGTGCTGAGTTTTCTGTCGAGCGTCTCTGCGACCGCAAATGTCGTATCGATAATCCGCAGACCCTCGCGCTCGGTGGGAGCATAGAGAGTAATGTCGAGGAGGGTCCCCATCACATAACGAACCTGATGTATCTGCTTCAGGGGCGGCTCAACTATCGCTGGTCTTGGTGTCGGCGCACAGCCAACTACTATGCTAGAGAGGATAGTCGCTACGTGAAGAATCCCTTCATGCCGCCGCCAGATGCTGGTGAGTAACCGACTCATCCGAGGTTGTCACAGCTTAGATCTGGTGTTGGAGTCGGTGTAGTGGCTTGGCTTGGCGAATGTCACTGCCCACGCTGATAAGACGATGATAACCAAGAGCGACGTCTGCAAGGCCATAAAAGCGGCTATCTTGAGATACGCAAAGTGAGGGCTTACAAAACGCACGAGCCAGCCGGAGGCCTCATCCAAAAAGGCGCTCGTGAATGAAATAACGATGAGCCAGAGCTTCACCCAGATAGGCGCTGGTACAAAGAGTAGAAGATGAGTGAGGGTGACGAGAAAAATCCCCATCGCAAAGAGGTGAAAGTGGCTTACCTCCATGAGTCCCAAGAAGCTTCGTGGTTGCGTAAAGCTCTGTGCCGAGCCGAGGTAGTAATCGACAACAGACTGGTAGGTGAGCCCCATCTTGAAGAAATACAGGCCGAAATTTGTGAGCCAGAACGCAAAACAATATGCCAGGAAGAAGAGAACTATCACTCGGAGGAGCGTGTTACGATTCCATTCGCCGGTAATGACAAAACGCATGTTATTTTTTCTTCCCTAAAACGACCTCAATGGTGGCGCGCACTGCTCGAACGCCATCGGAGACCCCCTGAGCCGACAAGGTGGATCCTGCTATCGGCGGGATCCCTTGTCCAGGTGTCAAATCAGATATGTTTCGGTCCCCGGTAAGTTGTTCAAGCCATGCATCGGGGGGCTGGTATTCCAGCGGCTCGTTGAAGGCGAGCATGATTACCTTTTGAACGACGAGGTCTTTTGAAAGTACGACCATAAAGACAGCCTGATTGGTGCGCATGATTCGCGCGTCAATCACAGCGTACCCCGTGACCTCATCTCCTCGCCGCCCTTCGAAATAGTGAAACAGATTTGAGGGTAGGTTGGTTTCTGCTCGTGTTTGTATCTCCGCTTTCTGGTCTGCAGTCAGAAGCATTCCTTTCTCACGTACCTCAACGTCCGCAGGAAACGCTAGCGCCAACGCCTCGTCTTTTGCGAGGAATACGGTTGCCGATGCTGGATAGGGCGCCCATAGTCCGCATGCGAGGCCGACCAAGGCTGTGAGCAGCGCGCCGCAAAAAGCTATGCTGCCATGCTGTCCCCGACCTATGCGCGCTGCTTTCATTGCGTGAGTCCCGTTTAGTAGACGAATCCGAGTCCGAGTGAAACTACATCGGCCGGAGGTGTGCCTCCTTGACTCTGATAGTTTCGGTAGTCTGCCTTCACGACCACGCGATCGATCGGCAGGTACGAGAATCCAACGGTATATATCTGCTGATCAAGTGCCGAGTCGCGCGGAAAGCCACTCGGAACATCCGCTTGCGTGTCTACATGTTCGTATCGCACGAACGGAGCTAGTGCTTGGCGGGTACCCTTAACGAGGTGAGGCAAGATATCGTACGCTGCCTCAACATACCAGCCATCTTGGCCCTTAGCGATCGTCTCGCCGTTTGCTTTGCTGACTGTAGCCGCGTCGCCGATGCTGGTCCAGGCTCCGAGAGCGCGGAGGCTCAGTTGGCGATATCGATACTGGGCGTGCGCCTCTCCGATCAGGGTAAGCACATTTGGGTAACTTCCCGCGAACTCCTCGCCCTGACCGGAGTTGCCGATCCAAAACGAGCTTCCCACTAGCAGGCCTTGGACTGCATTCGGGCTGTAGTCAACTCGCCCGGTCCACGCGACGTCTTCAATGAGCGCTCTGTTGCCAAGCTGCCGCCCCTCACGAATACCGGTATCCTCAAAGCGCGACGCTCGAAGGCCGTTCGTCACGTAGCTGCGGTACTCCAGCGTGCCATCGAGATCGCTCTGACCGAATACTCCCGCTCCCATCTCGCTCCACGTCGTGGGAATAATGACTCGCTCCACCGTTGGGCGCATTACGCCGTAGAAGTACACCGGTTCGTGAATTTCGTTGATGAAACCCATCGGAATAAGAACCTGGCCTGCTCGAATGTTGAACTCTTTCTGTAGCATGAAGTCGAGGTACGCGAATTCGACCTCCACTTCACCGCTCTCATCTCCCGATACTCCCCCGATCTCCTCAGTGTTGGCATGCTCTATCTCAATCTCAGAGTTGAAGAGGATGTTCTCGTTAAACTTGTAACCAACGTATGTGATAAGGCGTAACAGGTCGGCGGTGTTTTTCCCGTCCCCCGCGTTGTCTACAAGGGCTTGCATGTTCGCTTCCCCGTACCCTCCAATAGAGAGTCCACTCTTAACGCCGTACACACTTGACGCGGCCGGTCCCATTCCCCACTGGCTCTTGAGCTCCTTCTTCTCGGGGATAAGGGAGCCGATCTTTGATTGTTGAATCTCAGTTGCCAGTGTCGTGGTCGTTTCCTCCACCTTCTTCTCCTGGTCGTTGACCCGCTTCTCTTGGGCGTTAAGCTTTGCCTCAAGCGCTTGGATCTGTTTCTTGAGAGCCTCTAGCTCAGCTCGGTCGTCTGCAACGGCGGATGAAATCGCGAGTATCGGAGCGGCGAGAGCTGCCAGGAATGTTGTTTTGGTCAATAGTTTCATTTGGTTAGCTCCTGTTGGGGTGCGTCCGAAATGGCTGCAGGTTGGTTATAGTTGCAGCGAACCGCCCCTAGTATTAAAACCGGCGCTACCAATATCAGTGGGGTGTTTGGTATGTCAACATTCCCCAGCGATAATATTACTTGGTGGGATATTGGCTACCGAACTGGAGGAGGGGCGGGGGAGAAGGGCATGGGAATCTGGGCGCGGTAAACGCAAAGAGAAAAGCCTGGGTCGAGGGATCCTCGCCCCAGGCTCACCTTTAGTTTACTTCTCGAAGAGCACCAAGGCGGCATCAAGCTCTGCTTCGGTGAGCGGATTGTTCGTGATACTCACGCTCCGCACATTCTTGGCATAGCTTGGCCACGTTCCAACCGTGTCGCGGAGGGTTAAGGTTTTATTCTTCACGCCGGCGATGATTCGCAGATCGTCCGCGTTTCTATTCCATGGTCGTGAGCCGGCCTTGGACAACACGGAGTCGAGGGTGCTAGCCGCCGCAATCGGGGTCGGTCCGGCAAAGATTCGGGTCGATGCGCGGTACTGCGACTCCAGATTCGTGAGCTGCGGTGCGATGTTGTCAGCTATAAACACCCGCGAATTAGACGGGGTGTTTCCTGAGTAGATCGCATATGCCGAACTCAAGCCCTGAGGTCCTGGCTGGTACACGTTGCCGATGACGTCAAGCAAAATGGGTGTATCGATATTATCGAGATCCGAGATGTTGGTAGTGTTCCATGAGCTGGTACCACCCCATCCAAAGATCACGTTGTTGATCATCTCACCTTGCGTGTTGTACTTCCACCGCACATTGCGGTCGTTATTTGCGGCTAACAGGTTACCGACAAACACGATTCCCTCTGCTTGTTCGCCGACAAACGCTCCGTTTCCTCTCGCACCAAGCGGATGAATCGAGCGCCACAAGGACTCAGCAATTATACTGTCCTGAATAGTGACGTTATCAACCGGTCCTAGCGTCGTCAGGTTCGAATCCACGCCCCATGAGAGCGAGAGGTTCTTGAGGCGGATGTTATCCGCCGGAGAGCCCTGAACGGTGATAGCCCTTCGGACCGATGGATCGGTTCCGGTGGCGCCATCACCCGGTCGAATCGCAAGGTGCTCGATGCGGACATCTCGATTCTGGATTGAAAATCCGCCGTTGGTGATGAGGATTCCTGGTGCCGGAGCTGTCTGACCGACGACGATCAGATCCGGCTCTGTCACTACGAGATCCGATGCGAGAGCAATTCGACCTGAGACCTCGAATACGCACACTCGAGGAAACGGCTGCGCTACGCACTCTCGTAGAGTTCCCGCTCCGCTATCCGCGAGAGACGTAACCTTTAACACCGAGTACTGTTTTGCGGCCACTGGTGTTGATGATGGCGTAACCCCCGGCACTGGCGTGCTGGTCGCTGTCGGCGGAACTGGAGTCGCCGTAGGTGTTCTTGTCGCCGTCGGTGTGACCGTAGCTGTTGCACTTGCGGTGAATGTTGGCGTCCAGGTTGGTGTTGCCGTAAACGTCGGTGTTGACGTTGCTGTGAACGTTGCTGTCGGTACGATCGGAGTTGGTGTCCGAGTTGGTGTTGGAGTAAAGGTTGTCGTAGGTGTTGGCGTGGCAGTGGCGGTTGGTGTTGGGCTTGCCACAACGGCTCCTGCTCCAGCATCACTTGTGAACGAGAAAATGTAGTTCTCAAGATTCGTGTAGCCGTTAGGCGCTATTGCCATCGGATTGGCTGGCACCGTAAAGGCGCGTGTGGTTGAAGGAATCTTCGACCACGCATCGATCGGAAGGCTCGTGTTCTTAATCGAACCATCAATCAGGATCCGGCCTGGAGTTGGACAGAACCCAGAGCCACCAGTATTGGTAACGCAGCACGTGGCGGTTGTGGTGCAATCCTTGTGCTTTCCGGTATTGGTGGTCGTTTCGTTAATAATTCGTGAGTCGTGTGGATAGCGATTCCACGGCCGTGCGCCCACAGTTGGTACGAGGGTACTCAAAAGACTGGTCGGACCCACGAGACTACTTGCCGCGTTGGAGAGAGGGAACGCAGGAGATGTTGCCTGCATAGATGATGGCAGCCCTTTGCCGTTCGCGTTCGCGATGAGCCACTCGCTTCCCGAGTCGGTTGGTCGTGTGTTCGAGCTAATATTATGTGATACGTACACTCGTGAAGCAGTTGGAGTGGAGCTGCTGTAGTAAAACACCGGCGAGGCGGTGTCGGCCGTCGTGGGGCCACGTTGATACACGTTGTTCATGAAATTAATACGGTTTGCGATGCCGCCCGATGTGTAATCCATGTTCCACTGGTTGTAGCCAGAGGTACTAGTGTTGGCAAAATTGTAGACGTAGTTGTTCACGAACTCGACATCAGAGTTGTTCTTCATTCGAATGTGACGTCCATTCGAGTTCGCTACGAGGTTTCGGTAGTAGGTGATGTTCTTGGTGTTCGAGCCGAGAAGAGAGAACATCGAGTGTTTACCCTCGGTGTCGCCGTGGTTTGAGTTGTTGAGACCCTCGGCGATGAGGGAGTTTGAAATCGTCATGTTCTTGATCGGAGTCGTTCCATCGGCAGTGCCATTGACTCCCGTGTAGGTGGAGAAGGATTCGTCCATGCCCCATGTGATAGAGACGTGGTCGAAAACGACGCGCTCAACGGGATCGCTAGAGCTGATGCCCCATACCCCCATACCATCTCGGTCTCCAGCTCGGATGCCGTTACCTCCGTCGGTTGGAAGATTTCGATCGCCGGGACGGGATGCGATGTGTTGAATGAGAACATCGTCGGCTTGAACAACTATCGATCCATCGCGTACCTGAATGCCAGGGTATGGAGCGGTCTGACCAAAAACCGAAACGTTTGGGTTTTTAATTGTGACTCGGGTCAGCAGATTGATGTAACCGGCCACCTCAAATACGCATGTGCGTGGTCCGCTGGCGATAAGGCACGCTCGAAGGGAGCCCGTGCCGGAGTCATTGAGATTGGTTACCTTGTACACGGTTGTCTTGGCAGGGGATGTGCCTCGCCCGGAGCCCGCCACCGTCGTTGTTCCGAAGCCCACAGCGCCAGGAAAGACGGGTAGTGAGGACGTTTGGGATTGCGCGGTATCCGTTGCGACGACGCTGGTTACAATGACTATGCTTAGACCAAGCTTGCTGCTTGCCCAGCGAAGTACCCGCCTACAGCGGGTGATAAATGAGGGTTTGCTGATCCGCGACGAAAGATTGACTGTATAACCGATAGTCATAGAGGGTGCTTCTCCGTACTCCCCGTAAAGAAAACCGCGCATGTTGGGGCGCGCAACAGGATGGGGAGTAAGGAGATGACGCAACCGTTCTGAGTGTGCATCACCGCTACAAAACCTGTATCGTGCTTACCAACAAAGCAAAGCACCCGCCTACCAAAAAGCCCATTCGGACAAGTAAGGAGGAGGGCTTTGCTTCACAACCTTCGAGGTGTTTTTGCACCTCATGATTCCACCGTAACGATCCGAAGCTGACTGGTCCAGAGCTGGGGCAAAAAAAAGTGGTATGATCCCGATTTGGGATCGAGTCTGGGGAAGCGAAGTTTTTGGAGACAAGCGATCTCGCAGGTTTACTTTTAGTAGAGCTCGCCGGTGTGTTTTTCAACCATTGGTTCGCACGCAAGGAGTGGCCTCAGGGTGCTGCGGCGCCGGTAGTTGTCTTGTTCTCCCCTGTGTAAATGGTCGTCGACCTGCTGGCGTTTTAGTTGACGAACGCACAACGCGCGGAAGCCGCCGCAGGGCATTCCTACACTAGTCTCTTCGCCGTACTTAGCCTGCTCGCTCGTCGAGGGATTCCAGCACGGCTTGTTCTGGGTTCTCCGCGCTCTCTAACCACAAAATTCGTAGACAGGAAAGGTAGTTCGCGTATCGATCCCGGCGCAAGTAGCTCCGCCGAAGACAACGAGCGTTGACGTGATGTTTGCCGGTCACATAATCGTTCTAGGTTGTCATGGAAGGGAATCTATAGACGGGGACCTCGACAGTGCCTTAGAATATTTGTGTGAACGACAATCAACTGACAGCACCAACAATTGGCAGAAGGGACGGGGAGAACACGATCCTTCACCCCTCGTGGCTCAATCAACTTCCGCTACTCCTGGTGTTTCTCGTCCTGGAGCTGTTGGTGATTTATGTTCGCATTGAGTTCTCGGATCGGTCGGCGCACAAACTCCCGGATGGAACTCTGGACACGATCATCTCGCTGTTGCCGGTTTTTCCCCTCCTGGTCCTAGCGAAAGCCGCATTTACAATCTTTAATGAACGGCTCGTCCTCACACCGCACTATATCATTCATGTAATGGGTCGTATCTCATGGCGAGTGAGGTCTGTTCGCCTTGAGTATCAACACATTCAGGAGATTGAGATCCAGCAGACCATTCTTCAGCGAATCGTGGGCGTCGGCGATATCTCCATCGTGGCTTTAGGCGGTGCAAACGTGGCGGCAGTTCATATGCACGGACTCGCTAATCCCCGTGCTGTAAAAGATCTTATCCGCGATGTGCGAACTCGCGCCGCGGGTGCCGAGAGGTAGTTCGGCAGGGGGAATTAATCGATCGAGGGACGAGCCCCAGTCCGGTCAACGCGCGCGGTATGTCCTGAGGTGCTAATTCTGCGCGGTCATAACCCAACATATTCCTCGGTGTTCGACCCTGAATGTTCCCAGCGCGATACCCGCGACTACGGGCGTGGACTGGTTTTCTGCTCTCGGCTGTTTGGCTCAAGCCAGGTCAGGTTTCCATCTATCCAAGCGAGTCTAGGTCGCGGTGTATTTGTGTGCCGTCCGTTGTACCGAAGGTCCAGTATTATGTCGCAGAGGCGGGAGCGAAATGCATCTCGGTGTTGGGATGTCCAGGTGAACAGGGCATTGTGAAGTTGCTCAAGCAGTGGTCGTAGGAAATGGGAGCTCTGATATGCGGCGTGCAGCGTTTCTGGCGGTGTAATTCCCTCTCTCCTCAGTGTCGTATGAAGAAGTTTAACGATCGGGGTATGTGCGTGTGTCACAGAGCTAGAGCGAGCGAGTGTGGTATGGATCGTTACGCTACTAACGCCAAATATACGGAGCGTTCTGGTGAGCAGAAATGCTTCCGTTGCTGTCCGCTGTTCTGGAGTATCGAGTTTGAGCGACGTGAGCATCTCGTCAAGGCCCAAGCCGGCTCCGGTTCTCATCGTAGTGTGAGCATGCTCTACTTCCCGCAGGTACCCATCGACGATGGCACGTATTCGTTTTAGCCGAGCTCTATAGAGTGCTCCGAGGCCGAGCGCCGTTGCAGTGAGAGTAGCTGCTTGTAACGGAGGTAGGCAGATCGCAGCGGCGCCCGTAGCGGCGGAGGCGGCAACTACTGTCGCGGTGGGGCTCGGTTCTCTCAGATTGTTCAGCAGGTTTGATCGTATCGATCCCAGAACGTCTGCGACCTCAACATCTCGGAGGAATCCGGTATCAAGGAGCGATTGTGCGATTGCGATCGTTCGGGGGCCAGACTGGGGGTCTGATAGCGCGAGGGATCGTGCGAGCCAATCGCCGCCGAGAAGCGGGTATTCTGGGTAGTGTTGCCGCTGGCTCTTCCAGAGAGATTTAATTGCTTCGGCCCGTTGCCAGGGCTCCATCTCCGAGAGTGCCTCTTGGCACCGACTGATGATAGATGAGGGCGGAGCTGGAAACTCAGGGCCTTCGAGTGAGTCAAGCCACCGTCTACGGGTTAGTTGTCGGGTGTGTCCGGGTCGAAGTGAGTCATGAGCGATCTCAAAGTGAGAGAGATTCAGATCGGGCGCGGAGTGGGTTCTGGGGAGAATAACCTCCACAAAATCGCTCGATTGATCAGGTGGCGGAGGAAGCCGCGCATGCCCCAGATCGCATTGGAGGTCTTGGAGATCTGAGTGTGTAGGATCGCGATGCGACATGGTCACCACTCTTGTACCATACACCGAGCGCTATGGCTGCGGTGTAATGATTGGACAGCTTGGATGCGGCGGTTCAACAGGACTCTCGGCTGGAGTGATTCGAATCGGCTCTTGAGGGACCGGAGGTGGTTTCGGTAGGGCGGGTTCCCGTGAGGGCTTGACTGGAGCCGGCGCCTCCTTTGGCTTCGCCGGTGCGATCGTTGTTGCATGCATCATAGACCAATCCACCTCCTGGTAATTGATTTCAAATCGAGAGTATTTGACGTGAAGGCACTGTGAAAATACCGGGTAAACGCCGCAGCTCGCTCAGGCCAATCAAACTCGGAGAGGTCTGCGATCTCCTTCCAGCCTGCGTCGTTCCATGTTCCGATCGACATAGTCGCACAGTCGAGCGCGATTTTTGGCGAATCCCGGCGCAACATGAAGGGATCTTCGTAGGTAACAATTGATGCTTCATGTGGCTTAATAAAGCCACGTTGGACAGCCGTGTGAACATCCTCGGCGTAGAGGAGCATGAGGAGGCTATGTGGATTGACTGAAGGATCGTCCATCACATCTAACTGCCAGAGGCGATCGATATCTTGGGGGCGCAGCGAGTTAACAGAGAATCCCTTCTTGAAGAGCGAGAAGGGGTAGAGGTATCCAACGTTAAAAAGGGTCTGAAGAGCTGAAAATGCTCGATACAGATCGCTGTGGGCACGCTGGAAACGGGTTCGCTCCTCTGAGAAGGTGGTCGTGCCGAGGTTTGTCGAGCGGAGTAGGTAGTGTTTGTGAACATGTCCTCCAGGCTCAGAGACGATCATCGAGCGATCGGCGAGCGCTGCCTCGCCCGTAAATGGCCCCGAGTTAAACGCGTACGCATTAGAGAGAGTTCCGGAGAGATTTCCCATCCAGGCGAGATTTTTCTTTGAGGGGCGAAGGTGCCCATCTAGATCCGCTGCGTTCAGCGAAGGGAGGTGCCTCTCAAGCCGTGTGACAACGTGCTCAAGCTGCGCTACGTCAACCAGCGCTCCAACACAGTCCTTTGATGGATGATAGTGACGGTTGTAAAACACCCAGGCCTGAGGAACCCCGTCAATGTGGGTCTCGGGACAGGTAGGGCACCAGGCAGCTACCAATCCCTGTGTGATAATGAGCTGTACGTCGTGGAGGTACTCAAGTCCAACTGCATGAGTGCCGAAGCGATCGCGTAGGGCAGGAATTGATAATCCGAAATCTTTAAGTCGTAGTCCTCCGATCCTCCAACCAGGCCCCGGGAAGCTGTTTCGGTCTGAGCCGAGAAGGGGGGTGTATGTGGAGAAGCTCTGACGGAGAAATCTCTCTAGGAGAGATTCGTCGTGTCCTGGTACTCGCTTAGACTCACATTCAAGGAAGGTAAAGAAGCGCAGCGAGAGGTCGTAGTTGCGAGTCATAACCTCGAAGGTTTCGCGATACGCCTGGGTTCGCATCGGAGGCTCAGGGAACGGCGAATCGTCGAAGGCGAATGTAGCTTGCGGTAACTTCGCACCCTGAAGAACTCGATACGTATGGTAGAAGCCCCTGTGCTCGCTCAAGTACCGGTGAATGTAGTGGTACATCTCAGTGCGTGGATTGGTGACCGAAGAAGCGTGGCCTGCGGAGGCGCCTTGAGCTGGTCCAAGCCACGCATTGACATAGTGACCGATCGTAGCCGCGAACCGCGGGTCGAATTTCCACGCGAAAAGAAATTCGTCGTTGAGGGAGATCCGCTCAGGGGGGCCGTAGTGGAGATCGTATACGCCGAGTTTGTAGGAGCCAGAGCGGTCGTGGTTTGGTTGTATTCCACACACCTCGACCTGGTATCCTCGCACAGCAGCCATCAAGACTTTGAGATCCGCTGATCGCGAGCCAACGTGTGGTAGTGTTGCGAGAAGCAGCTGCACTGAATTTCTGTGAAAGGCATCTCGATACAGAGCCTCATCGCAGTGTCCTAACAGTTCAGCAAGATGCGACGCAGGTACGTCTCGCACCAGGGAGATAAAATCAGCGAGACGATCAGGAGCATCGGTGGCCACCTGCGTAAACGTTGGGCTCCCTAGTAGCGTGCTCGTCCATTCTGTATTGGCCGCAAGGTCAACATGCAGGAGTGAGAGCGCGATTCGATGGGCTAGTGGAATTCGATGCAGTGCTGGAGGGAGCTGTGTGGTCGCCTCTCGCACCGCAACGATACTGGTAATATTCATCTCCTGCGCGAGCACTTCCAGTTTTCCTGCAAGTTCGCGGACGTTCTCCCGCGCCGAATCAGCGCTTGGGGCGTGATCATGACGGGCGAGTTCGTGTTCGAAGCGAGACGCCCATGTGAATATCCCCAGCCGACGCTCCGGCACGCTACCGGGACAGGCTAGAATCTGCCTTAGTCCGGCGCTATTCGAAATAAACGGAGATGCGATCGTCTGGCAGATCCGTCGAACGAGTCGAGGATCGTCTTGCTCGGTGAGAAGGTGTCGGACCTCTGCGTAGGCTTGGGCTCGCTCAAGCGCTCCGAACGGTTCCCGCACGTTGGCCGCAGAGACCTCCCACGCGTTCCGAAAATCCGACGCTGCATCGACGTAGCAGAAGCGCTCCCTCCATCGGGGGGCGCCTAAGAGGATATCCCGCACGCCTTGTGGAGCGTTGTTAGTTTCATGGTGGAATAGGCGCATGTGCGCGGCAAACAGCGTCAGGAGTGGATCGCAGAGAGGTTCTGCGCCCAGAATGAAGATGACGGCTGGCCACTCGTTGAGAAATCTGGTCCGTTCAGCGGGGGCTTGCCCGAATAGCAGGTCTTCGAGCGAGGTTCGAAGGGTCGATGTGGAGAAACGCTCGATTCGTCCCAGAGTAACTACGGGTAGCAAGAGGGATTCGAACTCTGATGCGGTGAGTCCGACGCCGCGAGCTGCTTCTATGCACTGGTACGCTCGGGCGAGTCGGTGTCGTCGTTGAGAGGCTGCAGAGTGCTCATCAGACACTCCCGCTTCAATGACTCGTTGGAGCATCGCGCTGGCATCGCGGTCCGGGTGGACCGAGTGCTTCGTTTCGATAATCCCAACCAACTCCCGGATAGCTTTGTGGTAGAGGTCCGAGTATTCAGAATCGGGATAATTGCCAGAGGCGGGTAGAGCCAGCATGGTACGACGTCACCTTACAACAGCCATCCCACTTCTGCTGATAGTACAAGAGCGCGGACGGGCACCTCAGTATCGGAGGGATACTATTTGATGTCAAACGTAGGTTTATAGCCGGGTGGGGGCTTGGGGCGAGCTATCTATATGAATATACGATATAAATTCGCCCCGACTCCCTCCGGGTACGTGGAGGTGTGTGGCTCTATGGGCGGTTGCCGGCCACGACACGAGGTTCCACTCCCTGTAGCCCGACCAGGCCACACCTCTTAAGAGGGCGTTCTTGTTAGTTGCAGATGATGTACGAGTTCGGGAGTTGAGCGAGGGTACGTCGGAAGGCGGCGAGTTCTCGTTTTTGGCGACTTACGATGAATTGGAGACCAGCCGGGATCTTTCCTTTGAAGATATTTGCGAAGACGGTTTCGAGTTTTTTCTTCGGCACCACAACAGTTCTGCAGGTAGTGTAGGGTTTCGAGCACATGAATCGGGCTTGTGTATTGCTTCCCTCAAGCAGTGCATTCATCTGAGCGAGCGCCGTTGCTCCTGACTTGAGGAATGGAATTGCAAACACGCCTCCAGCTGAAGGCTTCCAACGCCCTGCTTTTGCCGCGCCGAGCGCGAGATTAGTAATCGTTTGTAGGGTGACTCGAGTGTAGTCGAGTGGTGCTCTGAATAGAGCTGGATCGAGTTTGGTGCACTGATCTGCAAGCCCCATGTTGGCGCAGATCGGCAGGGAGTTACTGACGAGTATCTCCTGACCGAGGAAGGTCCAGAGTCCATAGAGTCCATTCGGGAAGTTAAAATCTGTTTGCGGAAGAGCAAAACCACCTGCTCCCGCTGGGAAGGAGCGAAGTGGCATCGACTTCCCAGTTCGAGAGTAGATCGTGTTCAGGTCCGGATACTCGGCCGGCACGGATAGTGTCCGCGCGGCAGTGTTCCAGGTTGAGAAGTAGATAGTGGGTTTGCCCCCAAGAAGCATCTTGCACGGAGGTCCGGTCGCTTTTACCCGGCGTGAAGCCTCGATAGGCACTGGTGCTTGAGCGGCGAGATTGGTTCCCGTGCCGTAGCGAGGCGAGAAAGCGATCGCCTCAAGCCCCGATTCAATCGTGTAGAAATGAGTTGTCCAGAGATCGCGTGAGACCTCTCCCTTGCTATCGGTAGTGAAGGTATTCGAGTCGATACGGATCGGTGCTCCGGGTATCGGAGTTTGATCGATAGTGAGCTTCAATACCACGGTTGTAAGAGGAGGCGTTGCGGTCGGTGTTGGGGTTGCCGTTGGTGTTGGCGATGGTGTTGGTGTTGAGGTCGGGCTAGCGGTTGGAGTTCGCGTAGGAGTCGGGGTTGTAGTCGGGGTAGAGGTTCGAGTTGGAGTGCTCGTTGGAGTTGCAGTGAACGTTCGTGTCGGTGTTGCTGTTGGAGTATTGGTTCTGGTCGCTGTTGGAGTAGCGGTTGGAGTGACGGTCGGTGTCTTAGTCGGAGTTCGGGTGAATGTCGCGGTTGGGGTGACAGTGGGAGAAGCTGTTGGAGTACGAGTTGACGTTGGTGTTGCAGTCGGAGTTGAGGAAGAGGTCGGAGTAGTTGTGGGTGTCGCCGACGGTGTCGGGGTCAGTGTTGGGGTTGAGGAGCTGGTTGCAGTGGGTGATGAAGTCGGGGTCATCGAAGCAGTTGGGGTCTGAGTTGGTGTCGAAGTAGCGGTGGCTATCGGCGTGTTCGTTGGAGTTGCGGTTGGAGAGCTCGTTGGTGTGTGTGTTGGAGTTATCGTCGGGGTGGCTGTTGGTGTTTCAGTCGGTGTATGGGTTGGTGTCTCAGTCGGTGTATCTGTTGGTGTATCGGTCGGGCTCGGAGTAAAGGTTGCAGTTGGAGAGTTTGTTGGCGTGTCGGTTGGAGTAGGTGTGGAGGTAGGAGTTGGTGTCGCAGATGGGGTCGTTGATGGGGTGTGCGTAGCGGTCTCGGTCGGTGTGTGAGTTGGGGTGCTGGTAGCGGTATCAGAAGGTGTCGCGGTTGCCGTTGGTGTGAGGGTAGGGGTCTCCGTCGCGGTGTTGGTCGGAGTTGCAGTCGGTGTATAGGTCGGTGTGTCGGTTGGCGTTAGGCTCGGTGTCGCCGTCGGCGTAGCGGTTGGCGTCTCGGTTGGTGTTTTGGTTGGAGTTTCCGTTGGCGTGGTAGTCGGCGTCTCGGTTGGCGTATGTGACGGGGTGTGAGTAGGCGTTTCCGTAGGCGTTGAAGTCGGAGTTTCGGTAGGCGTTCTCGTTGGCGTGCTCGTTGGCGTTTCGGTGGGAGTTATCGTTGGTGTTTCAGTCGGAGTATAGGTCGGAGTATCCGTTGGAGTGTCCGTTGGTGTTTCAGTCGGAGTATTCGACGGAGTTCGAGTCGGCGTTTCAGTGGGCGTTGATGTTGGGGTCTCAGTTGGAGTTCTGGTTGGAGTATTAGTTGGTGTCTCCGTTGGCGTCACCGTTGGTGTTTCAGTGGGTGTGTGAGTTGGCGTTTCAGTTGGCGTGTTCGTTGGTGTCTCAGTTGGAGTATGCGACGGAGTATGAGTTGGTGTCTCGGTTGGCGTTGATGTGGGTGTCTCAGTCGGAGTTCTGGTCGGAGTATTAGTTGGTGTCTCCGTTGGTGTCACCGTTGGTGTTTCAGTGGGCGTGTGAGTTGGCGTTTCGGTTGGAGTGTTGGTTGGTGTCTCGGTCGGAGTATTCGACGGGGTATAAGTTGGTGTCTCGGTTGGCGTTGATGTTGGGGTCTCAGTTGGAGTTCTGGTCGGAGTATTAGTTGGTGTCTCCGTTGGCGTCACCGTTGGTGTTTCAGTGGGCGTGTGAGTTGGCGTTTCGGTTGGAGTGTTGGTTGGTGTCTCGGTTGGAGTATTCGACGGGGTATAAGTTGGTGTCTCGGTTGGCGTTGATGTGGGTGTCTCAGTCGGAGTTCTGGTTGGAGTGTTAGTTGGTGTCTCCGTTGGTGTCACCGTTGGTGTTTCAGTGGGTGTGTGAGTTGGCGTTTCCGTTGGGGTGCTCGTTGGTGTCTCGGTCGGAGTACTCGACGGGGTATGAGTAGGTGTTTGGGTCGGGGTTGATGTTGGGGTCTCAGTTGGAGTTCTGGTTGGAGTATTAGTCGGTGTCGCCGTTGGTGTCACTGTTGATGTTTCAGTGGGTGTATGAGTTGGCGTTTCCGTTGGGGTGCTCGTTGGTGTCTCGGTCGGAGTATGCGACGGGGTATGAGTTGGTGTCTCGGTCGGGGTTGATGTTGGGGTCTCAGTTGGAGTTCTGGTTGGAGTATTAGTCGGTGTCGCCGTTGGTGTCACTGTTGGTGTTTCAGT
>JBIIYC010000166.1:0-5871 GCA_044347025.1 Bdellovibrionota bacterium | reverse complement strand
GTAATCTCATTGCATCACTTATCCAGGCTGGACATACTATTACGGTGGTTGCACCTCGGGACGCGTATACGGACCGGGTTCAACAGCTCGGCGTTTCATTCGTGCCTATCTCAATGAGCGCTACCGGAACATCTCCGATCAAAGAGATGATCACGCTTGGAGAGATCTATGAAGCGCTGCGCTCCTTACAGCCCGATGTGGTGCTATCGTTCACCGTGAAGTGCAACCTGTATGCGGGTCTCTGTCGTCGAATGCTCCCCTTTCATCACGTCGCAAACGTATCGGGGCTTGGGCAAACATTTGACTCGAGCGCCTTAACCAACAAGGCGATTCGAGCTTTGTATCGGGTTGCATTATCCCGAACCCACACGATTTTTTTTCAGAACAACGAGGACCGAGATATGCTTGTAGAGGAGAAGATCGTCTCAGCGACTTCGGCCGAGGTAATTCCCGGTTCCGGAGTGGATCTCCGTCGCTTCTCACCGGCTTCCCCTAGTCGTCGTGAGGGTCGTGCATTTCTGATGCTCGGCAGACTCCTTCCGAAAAAGGGATTTGTTGCATTCATGGAGGCTGCCGCAACGCTCAAAGCGCGCTATGGCGACAGTGCAGCATTCTGGATCCTGGGCGCACCGGACTTCGAGAGACCGGAATCACTCGAGCTTCTAGAGCAGATAATCTCACGTCACGCGGAGGGGACTATTCGCTATCTCCAGTCAACCGATGACGTCGTTCCGTATCTGCACGAAGCCGACGCCGTCGTGCTTCCTTCCACCTATAATGAAGGGGTCCCACGCTCCCTTTTGGAGGCACTTGCCTGCGGAAAACCGATTATTACAACCAATTGGAAGGGGTGTCGCGAAACGGTGGAGGCTGGGAAAAACGGCTATCTCGTCCTACCCGACAACACGGAATCCCTCATCCGAGCGATGACTCAAATCCTTGAGTGCAACGAGCAGGCACTTGACACCCTTGGACGGCACAGTCGACGTATTGCCGAGGAACGGTTCAACGAGGAAACTGTGCTCTCAGCCTACCACCGCGCCATTTCGGGTGCGGATGCTTCGGCGTCCATCCGTGGAGTATCCCGTACACCTACGACGCCGACTGAGTCTGAAGCCCCGTACGTCGAACTATCGCACGTGCGAGATTCGATCCATAGCTCCACACGACCGGCACGACACGCGATGGAATAATGTCACGGGTAGCTGCCATTCCTAGGACGAGGGCGACAAGACCTGCCGTGCTGGCACCGATCAGATGAACCACCAAGAGATTCGTGTTTGCCCGGAGGTATTCTCGGGCACCGTACACGCCGACACCACACCATGCTGAAAGACAGAGACCTGAAACATGTGCTTGCGCCACCTCCCACCAGGTCAGGTCGATGTATGAGCGACTGAGCCGTGTCATGGAGAGATAATTCAAAGCGATCGCTACGACGACCCCCACCGCTACCCCGGTCAATCCTGCCGTCGAAGCTCCGATCCACGCACCGCCCACTATCATCACCGTATAAAGCCCCTGTCGAAGGGCGTAGTGATACACAGCGCCCACCGAGCGCACCAAGGTGTCGCTGCATTTATAGGCGGTTCGAAAGAACACGCCAAACGAAAGTACTGAGAGCACAGGAACCAGCGGGGTCCAAGCCGGACCGAAGGTAACGATTATTATCTCCTGAGCGAGCAGAAACATCACTACACCTGCGGGTAGTGCAACAAGTCCGATCGCCTCAAGGGAGACCAGAAACTGAAGCTTGATGCGTTCTTTTGAATCCTGAGTTCGTGCCATCGCAGGAAACATCACCCGTTCAAAGATCTGCCCAACATACATCGCTGGAAGGGTCATCAGCTGATAGGCCCGCGTATACATACCGAGCGCATCCACGCCTAAAACACGCCCGACTACAAAATTATCCCCTTGGAGGGAGAAAAAATTAAAGATGCGGCCTAAACTAAAACCGGTCCCCATGCGTGTAAGGGTCCAGGCGGCCCTTGTCCGCCACCTGCCTGATACAGGGGAGGAGAAGTAGCACCGAAGAATGACGACCCGCACAATTTTAAGGGCAAGCGTTGCGGCTACCAGCGACCACACTCCGTATCCAAGCGCAGCGAGGGTCGTCCCCACAACGGCCATGCCGAAAAAATAGGCGGCATTATCAGCGAACGCGATCTCCTTGAATCGTAGCTCACGCTGTAACATCGAATCACTGACTATCCCAAGCGCCTCCAGAAAACACCCGAAGGACAATACCTTGAGAATCGGCACCAGACTCATTTCAGCGAAGAATGCTCCAAGCGCTTCGGCACTCAACCAGATAATGCATGTTGAAAGCGCCCCGGAGGCTACGCTCATTCGGTGAGCGGTCACGATAGTATCACTATTAACACTTCGCTGTTGGACAAGAGCTGGTCCAACCCCGATCTGACCTACTCGTTCGAGAAAGGTGGTGCATAGGAGTGCATATCCAATGAGCCCAAATTCACGAGGACCCAGAAGTCGGGAGAGCACAATCAGCACCATCGCCTTCAGCACACCTTGAAACAAAATAGAGAGATAGGACCAGCGCAAACCCCGTAGAATTCGTTCGCCACTTCTCTGCGTCTCTTCCGTCGAATCTCGCACCTCTGACATCGTCACTCCCTATCCGGTGTTGAAGGGCGTATCGTGACGCCGAAAGCGATCTCTGCATATGTGACCCCTCATGAACCACCTTTGGCGCTATGATGAAGCGGGTCGCATAGGGCAGGTTTGTTCGGCCTAGGTGCCTCCGCCGTAACCGGGCTCATCTCCCACTCCGGCGCAATCGGGTACAAACGAAGAGGCTATGACCCCACCAACTACCCGCTTTCAACGAGTCGCTTCGATGTGCTGGTTCACCTATGCCATGGTTGCTATAACGCCATTTTTGTGTGTTGCCGATCAAGCGCTCGGACACAAGGGGATGCTTCCATGCAACGCAACAATCCTGTGTCTCCTTATGCTCGCCCCGTTCTCCGCGAGTGCGCTTGCCTCGAAGTTACAGGCGAGAACGCCTGTAGCGTTTCTCACCCCAATAACGTCGAATGCGGTTCCACTCGGCGCATTCTTCCTGATAGCAATGCTCGCGCTCGCTCTCTCAATCCTGCCGGAAGCGTATTGGGATGAGGGTGGCAAGTGGATCTTCATTATCCCCTATGGACTCGCCATCTCGCTCAGCAGTATGTACGCCGGAACCCGCCCTGAGATCGCACGACACCTGCCGATGTATACGCTCATTAGCCTTGCTCTTCTCACCTGGTCAATCTGGTTTGATCTAACCTACCCCGGGAGCTTCGCGGATATCACTAACCGCGCCGCTGGATTTCCAGGTAACGCGAACTTTAGCGCGCTCGTTGGTGTACTCGTATGCAGCGCGGGGTTAAACTTCGGTGGGACTTATGCGAAAAGACACTCACGCTCCTCGTCTGGGACCTACACCCCTTCTCCACCCCCTCCCGGGCTTTGGCGAGATCTTCTGTTACTCGCCCTCACCTTCGCCATCGTTGTCATGACGATGTCACGCAGTGGACTTGTGAATTTTACCGTGCTGCTCTCAGCTTTTATTTATTTCCGCTTCTTTCGCTCATCATACACCCTCCGGCAACGGATCCTCGGCGCTGGCGCAGTCCTCGCCGTCGGAACAATCCTGGTTGCGATGCTTCCACTCTTCGCCTCGCTCGTCTCAGCAAATGAAAGTAACAACCGGCTGGCTCGATACCTCAGCGATAAACAGGTGGATGACGGCTCTGCTGGAACCCGTCTCGCCGCTGCCTTAGATTCGATTCGATTGATTGAGGAGTCGCCGATAGTCGGACACGGAACGGGGTACTCGCGCACGATGTTCGAGTTACCACACAATCTCTACCTTATGCAGTGGGTGAACAACGGAGTCCTCGGTGTGATCGCGTACCTTCTGTTTCTCGCAACCGCGTTTGGCACGTTTACGCTACGAGGATGTCGAAACGGCCAGGCCCTCATCCTTGTTACCGCTATTGCGAGCATCTTTAGCCACAACCTCCTCGATCAGCGACCATTTCTCATTCTCTTCGGATTTCTTCTGTCTGCTTCGCTGGTAAGCCGGCCATCCAAAGGTAACGAGATGTGGCCTCGCCGGCACCGAACCGTTCCCAGGCGCGGGCCTGTGCCTTCCTCTGCTTGGGCAGAAGGAGCGACTCCTCAATCGCTCTCGCTAATGCGGGAACATCCATAACCGGGACGAGTCGCCCCAACCTGCCTCCTTCAAGTATCTCGGCGGGGCCACTCCTGCAATCCGTGGCAACGATCGGAGTGCCAAACGACATCGCCTGGATAAGAACGTTCGGCAGCCCCTCGTAATGGGATGCCAGAACGAACACGCTCGCGTGATTCATGTAACTGAAGGGGTTGTGCTGAAAGCCGGGCAACGAGACATCATCCCGCAAGCCTAGTCGTGTCACCTCATCTTCCAGAGTTTGGCGAAAGCTCCCCTCTCCGATGATGATAAGGCGGGCCTCTCGGTGCGACCGAATCAGTGCGAAAGCACGGATCAGATCCAACATCCCCTTGTGCTCCACTAAGCGTCCCGCACTAACGATTACCGGTACTCTACGATCAATAAACCAGGGATGGTGCGGGATAGCCTCTCCCTGCGCTGCAAGCTCTTCGGTGAGCACCGGTGTCGGTAATACCTGAATACGATCTGCCAAGGCTGAATCCATCGCTGTAAGTTCCGCTCGTACTCCGTCTGAGACGGCGATGATTCCCCGGGTCCAACGATAGACATACGGAATCAGGCGATGAGAGAGCACCCGTCCCAACGTCACTTTACGCTCCGACAGCGGCGCGTTCGACTGACGGACCACCATTCGAGACGAAAGTCCGGTGAATCGAGCAGCGCAAGCAGCAACCAGGTTGGCATGGGTTATGGTCGAAAAGATCGCATCTGGAGGTGTGGCACGAAGCCAACGAACGAGCCTCGGAAGCGCTCGAATCATTCGGTCACTCCGGAGATTGACGACCTTCATTTCGGTGGGAATGAGCTTTTGTAACGCTCCCTCCATGTTCGCCACAATCAGCGTAACGGCATACCCGCGCTTGAGCAGCTGCTCACCAAAATTGAGCATGGCGCGCTCGGCGCCACCGCCATGAACACTGGGAAGGAATAGAGCCACGGTCGCGCGCGTCATAGAGATACATGGTGGAGGTGGTAGTTTCTGTACGTAGAGGACCCCACATCTTTAAGCACGTAAGGGTCGCACCAAGTAGAGTTGTACTGTACCGAGCACCGCCCCGGGAGCGCTATGATCACGCTAACAAGGAGCACCCACGTGTGAGCTAGCCCACTCCGATTATTGGCACCGTCCTTCGTGCCGCGGATGGCTCGACATAGCATGCAAGCGCGCTGTGGCGCGACCGACTCCGCGGCTCATGAGGGGAACATGGAACGTGTCGATACCCGCACTTCACGGGTTATTTACTCGCTCGACAGGAAGGACCCGCCTAACGTTCTTGGTCAGCTCGTCGATGTCACCATCGAGAGTCCGACGTAAAGGAAGTACTATATACGAGCTGGAGGGCACACTAATTAACGCCGAGCGCTCCCGGCATATTTCTCGCTACACACGATCTTGCCGTTAGCATAAACTCGGATCGTTTCGGTAACATCGGCTAACGAGCCATCGAAATTGTCGTATGAGATATCGATTGTGACGTCTCTTTCGCGATTTTGGACGCTAAACGATCCACCACCCAGGGTGGAGAAGGAGGTTTCAGAGAATTCGAGGTTATCCTCGTTGAAGAGAGTGACCCGCGCATCCCCATTCGAATTGCAATCAAGAGATACCTGGTGATCAAAAGAAAAAGTGGCGCCCCGAC
>JBIIYC010000038.1:0-19047 GCA_044347025.1 Bdellovibrionota bacterium | reverse complement strand
TGGCTTCTCCGCCTCTTGAGCGGAAAGGTCGTCGTGGCCCCGTTGATTCTTGGACCTCTGTTTACGTCCCGAACGCCCGCCGTAGTCAACGAGATCAACACTACTGATCTCACGCTTGCGCCCCTTCTTGAATGCGCCGCCCTTCTTGCTGCCCTCCTCCTCGTCTTCGAAGACAACCGGACGCGGAGCCTCACGGCCTGGCACGCCCTTCACTGGTCGCTTTACCTCTTCAGGACGGACCACAACACGGCGCTGCGGGAGTTCAATCCTACCCAAAATTCGCGGGCCAATCGCTGGCTTAGCTGGCTCTGCAGCAACTGCCGATGCTACCGCCGGTTCAACGGCCGCTGCGGGCTCCACTGGGGGCTGCACAGGCTCTTCCGATACTGTTGCCTCGGGAGCTGGTGCTGCAACCGCAGACACCTCTTCCACTATCGGCGCAGCTGGCATCTCCTCAACTATCGAGGGCTCCTGAACCTCGCGAGCAGCACCACCCTCGCTCGATGCAAAAATTCCGTGCTCTTCAACCTGTGGCTCAGGCACTTGCACCGGAGCTGCCACCGGAGCCGGAGCAGCTGCTGGCTCCGCATCAACCGATCGTCGACGCCGAATTACATCACCGGAACGTTTCTCGACAACCGTGTAGGTAGCGCCCGTGGTCCGATCAACTTTGGTAGTAACCACCTCGGAGTCACTGCTCTTAGGAGCTCCCATCGTCTGCCGCAAGATGGCACGACGAACGGTGTCCGCCTCATCGGAATCAAGAGAGTGCGAGTGAGAACTTTTCCCCGGAATACCGAGCTCCTGCGCCTTGGAGAGGACGACCTTATTATCCACGCCCAGTTCTTTTGCTAATTCGTAAATTCGTATCTTTGACATGTGTTCTTTCTGTTTATCTCTATTTGAACCTTATCGTTTTCTGTCGAAACCCTGCTTACATCCTCGTCCTGTCCCGGTCATCTCGTGGGACCTATAATCTCACCTTTTTTGCAGCTCCCCCTCTTCGCGCAGTTCCCATACTTGTCGCATCTCCTCCGTCGCCAGCTTCAGTAGCCTTAGCGCTTGCCTTGGCCATTAGCACTTGAGCAACCTCTGCGACCTGCTCCACCGCTAGAGTTCCCGGGTTCAGGTTTAGGATCCGCTCCCACCTTCCAGGTTGCCCCATCTTCGAAACACACTGCGGGGCGAGGTGGACGTATCCCCCTCGCCCCGGCAACCTCTGGAACTGATCCCACATGAGGTTGCCCGATACACACACTAATCGAATGAGGGCCCGCTTATCTCCCTTCGAGCGACACATACAACACGTGCGCTCAATCGTTCTCAAGCGACCTCCTCAATCAAAACCTCGTAGAGCGCTCACCCAATCGGTGCAACTCGAGCCACCCCACTTCGCAGGAACGACTCAGCCGCTGACCGGATCTGCTCGATATCACTATCCTCGATCCCGCTTATCTCCCGAAGGGCGTCATCCTCGGCTTCGATTACACTTTGAATAGTGGTGTAACCAGCCGCGATTAACATCTCGCGAAGATCCGCCGTGATGGCGAGTCTCTCAAGATCGCTGACCGCCGGAGCAGCAGCCGCACCTGCGAAGGTGTCAGCTTCATCACCGAGCGTCTCAGCGAAGTCCTTCGCCTTCTTCAAGATATCCGAAGCCTGCTCTGCAGAAATACCTTCAACCTCAGCCAAGTCTTCAACGTTCGCATCGGCTACTTCACGCACCGTTCGGAAACCGTGCTGGAAGAGAAGCTCTGCGTGCATGAAGTCGATTCCTGGAATACCTGCAAGAGCCGCTCGCGCACGACGAGCTTCCTCTTCTGCTACCGACACGCTACGAACATCGATACGCCAGCCCGAGAGCTTGCTCGCAAGCTTCACATTCTGACCACGACGACCGATTGCGAGCGAGAGCTGATCATCTGGAACGATAACCTCCATTGAATGCTCCTCTTCATCCACGACAACTCGGCTTACCTCTGCTGGAGAGAGCGCACGAGCAACGAATGATGGCTCATCCGGCGTCCATGTAATGATGTCGATTCGCTCACCGCGAAGCTCTTGCACAACAGCCTGTACACGAGATCCCTTGATACCAACGCATGCGCCAACCGGGTCGATACTTCCATCATTTGAGTATACGGCGATCTTGGCACGCTCACCTGGTTCACGCGCTACAGCCTTTAGCTCGATCACCTTATCGGCGATCTCTGGCACCTCAAGCTCAAAAAGCTTCTTGAGGAAATCGGGATGGCTACGAGTCAATACGATCTGTGGACCACGTGCCGAACGATCGACATCGAGAACCATTCCGCGGAGACGGTCTCCCGGTCGGTACTTCTCGCGAAGGATCTGCTCGCGCTTCGGCAATATCGCCTCAGTGCGTCCGAGGTTAACGATGATGTTACCGCGCTCAACTCTGAGCACGATACCGTTCATTAGCTCACCCTTAGAGTCCTTGTACTCCTCGTAAATCACGCCACGCTCTGCGTCGCGGACCTTCTGCATAATAACTTGCTTCGCTGTCTGCGCTGCGATGCGCCCCAGGACAGCAGTATCGAGCTTCTTACCCAGCTCCTCACCGATCATCGCCTCAGGATCGCGACGGCGCGCATCGGCGAGTGAGATTTGCGTATCGGAATCCTCAACGACCTCGACAACTACCTTAAACTGAACAACCTCGATCTCACCGGTCTCGGCGTTGAACTTTGTCTCAAGGTTCAAATTGTGACCGTAGTGCTTCCTGGCGGCTGATAGCATCGCGGATTCGATGGCCTCGATGAGCACTTGCTTATCGATACCCTTATCGCGGCCCATCTGGCTCAAAATCGCATTCAAGTCAAAGTTTGATGACATACATTCACCTCTTTTCTTTACAGCACTACTGCCTGAACTCCGGACCCGACATACTCACCATGAGCACAACCGAGCCCCTTTTCCTTAAAACTTAAAATCTACTCGCGCTTCTTTTACGTCACGCAAGCTTAGCTGAACGACCTCGTTCTTTCCCTCACTCTCGACTGAAACAACATCACCTGACACTGAGCAGAGCTTTCCATGCACTACCAGGTGCGTATTCGATGCTGCATCGCGAAACTTAATCCGAACGCGCTCTCCTACGGCTCCCTCAAAATGCTGAGGCAATCGGAGTCGACGATTGATTCCAGGACTCGAAACCTCAAGGGTGCAGGTCTCTGGGATAAACGCGTCCTGCTCATCGATATCGAGGAGTCGCTTCGATACCCGCACGCAGTCCTCGAACTGCACACCGTTTCGAACATTCCCCTCAACGCCATCCTCAGTGTCTGGCTCAGCTGGAAGTGTCGAGGCCGCCGCCGGCGACTTGGTTATGTAGACACGCACGACTCCGCCACGACTTGCATCACCCGGAAAATCGAGGTCGAAGAGCTCTACGCCCTCTTCCCTCGCAACCGCACTAATGGTGTCCCAAAGCGTCCTCGACTGTGACATCTAACCAAACGTCCCTACGTTACAACTTCTCTCTTCTGACTCTTTGCCAGATTGCAGCCACACCGCCTACGCCGCCACATTTGACGTGACCCTGATACATCAACAATGATCCAGGATAACGGGTTCGAAGATGAGACCACCCCCGAGCGGCAGGAACTGCCAGAACACGGGGAAGGCTATCATATTCAGTAGTTAGGTTCAACACCGGGAATACGGCGCGCAACCCAATCAGCAGGATTCCAGCATCGCCCATCTCTCCCGCCAAAAACCGCCGATATTCAGGGGGTTACCACCTCTTAGCCTACAAGCGCTGTCCGCACCACCCGCCCAAAGCACCGCTCGTCGTGGAAGTCCGGTGCGAAGGTCGGCCGCCCCGCCGAGGTGAGGAACCGGGGCTCATCCTCGCCGTGGATAATTGCCGAGACATGAATCGAAAACACCTCCTCGAACGGCACCTGCAGCTCTCGACGTGGGATCCCGAAAAAAGAGGTCCATCCATCCGCCGTTGGGTGAACCGCAATCGTCGTCCCCTCAGGTTTACGTGCCTGCGCAGATCTCTGGCGATACCCGGAAAAGAGCATGGACCACCACGCTCCATCGGAGCTGATATTAAACTCCTGATACACACCGCCTTCGGAACGGATAAAGAACTCCGTTACATCGAAGTCCCACAGCCCCTCCACAAACTCGCCGAGGCGGTAGCGTCGCTCGCCCCCCGGAGGAGCCGGCACGCGCGATGTAAACCACAACCTCTCTGGGTCAAGAACAAACGCCCAGCGATAGGGACTCTCAAGCCCCTCGCCGACCCAATCTACCGAGACCGACTGTCCAGAGACTCGCTGGAGCGCATCCAGGTCAAGCAACCGCTCCGATTCATAGGCAACGATATCCATTCGGGAACTCCTTTGACCGGATCTACTTGACCGGCGCTCTACCACAACTATGACTACAGTGCGCGTTGCTGTCGCTTCAGTGCAAGCACCGATTCACGAGCTTTTCCGCTCGATACAGTTGCAAAGGAACGAAGACTCTTGGGAAGATCTGAGCGTCCACCTCGCTGGTAATCCTCTGCCAGTATGGGCCCTACCGTAGCCCCTTCATGACCGCGCACCTCGACGAGGAATTGAAAGAGGCACTCCGTCAGAGCCTTCAACTGGATGGACGCACGCCGACCCACTCGACCGAACAGCCAATCGCTAAATTCTAGAAAAGCGTGGAACGGAGACTCTGTGTCGCGCCAGATAAGGTGCTTACTCTGTGAAAAATTGCCACTATTGGCCACAAGGTCCCAATACCGCGCAAAGCGCTCCATGCGCTGCATATCGAGAAACGAGACATCTCGGGTCGCTAACACTTCATACGGTGGCTCGTCACTAAACTGAAGTTTATACTCATCCGTGTGACGCACAATCGGAGTCCCTCGCAGGCGCTTTAGTATTCCCACCTGTATTTCATGCGGGTTCATCGCAACAAGCGAATCGAATCCCCGGCCGAAACTCTGAATGTCCTCACCGGGAAGTCCCACAATCAGATCAACATGAAGATATGCATGTGTTTCGCGTCGCAAAAACTGCAAATTATCGAACAGCTTTGGGACATCTTGTCGCCGACTAATCAGAGCACTCACCTCCGGGTTTAATGTCTGGACCCCGATCTCAAGCTGTAGCGACCCCGGAGGAAACTTAGCCACCATCTCGCGAAGCTGTGCCGGAAACCGATCCGGTACCATCTCGAAGTGAACAAAAAGCCCCTCCTCCATCCTATCAAGGAAAAATTGGAGGATTGTTGACGACGTTCGTACATTAAGGTTGAACGTTCTATCCACAAACTTAAAAGTACGAGCACCTCGATCAAAGAGTCTCTTCAGCTCATCAAGCACTCGCTGATGATCAAATTGTCGGACCGGCAGATCGACCGAAGAGAGGCAAAATTCGCATGTAAACGGGCATCCACGGGATGCCTCGATATATAGCACTCGATGAGCGATATCCGAGTCGGTGTACCATTCATACGGCAACTGGACATCTGGTAAGTTTGGCAGCCCACCCTCGATAACTTTCGTTGTAGGCCGAGTACCGGACAGGAGCTCGCGACACAAGGCCGGGAATGCAAGGTCGGCTTCGCCAGTAACGAGGTAATCACACATGCGGAACAAGGGCGTATTCTGATACTCGTAGCTCACTTCAGGGCCGCCAACTACTATGAGTATATCGGGGCGCACCATCCGTAGCAGCGATACAACTTCACGGGTACGATTCGCATTCCAAATATAGACTCCAAACCCGACAATGACCGGATCCGCCTGGACAATCGCCTCAACGATCTCTTTAGCAGGCTGGGCATTTTCAAACTCTATGATCTGAGCGTATGCCTGCATGTCTCCGAGATTTGCATACAGGTATCGGAGCCCCGCCGAGGCATGGATAAAACGGGCGTTTATGGTCGCAAGTACGATCTTTGGCATGCTTCAGACCGCCATCTCCTACTCCCCTGCCTGCGATAGCATCATAGTACAGGCCCGCTTAGCGCCCGCGATCATCATCTCTCGCGCTTTCTGCTGAAGGCTTCCATCGAACTCGGAGCTATACGGATAGCTGCGACACAGCGCCGTAGCTTCCGCGAGCAGAGCTTCTGTGGAATGCCATCTCAGGGGAGGCGCTGAGCGATCCTTTGAGAGCTCAAGCGCGTTTAAGTATACCACAAAATCAATCGCATTAATCCGAACAACTCGACTGATAAATGAGTCGCTTCTGACCAGCTCTTCCGGAAATGGACAGCGTGATTGGTTCCGGTTCTCGCGAGACCGCAAGAGAGCATCAACAGGGCGGCGTAGACACCGCGAAACCAAGTCCAGTGCGTCTCGCTCGACCGCAAAATCAGCGAGCGCCAATAGCTTCGCGTGCGCCTCGTGGGATGCGCGATTAAGCGAATCAACTGAGCTCAAGACATCCGTTGACGTGACGCCCAGCACCAGACTCTGGTTGTTGTCCAGATAGCGGGGGTGTAGCTTCATAATACGATCGAGATCACCATCATTCGCCAGATCGGCGAACAGGACAGCGAGAATAACCTCTATATCGTGGGCAGGATGCCCCCAAAGAAACCGTGGTGGGCGCAAACAGATTTGGATCTGCCATGAGATCTGAGACACAAACTGATGAAGCGGATGTCGCAGCAGGGTATAGAAGGCGACATTCTGATTCTCACATATCTGAGACAACCGGGCCTGAAAGCGCGGGTGCTCAACGTGACCACTCAACCAGACGTCCCCGCCAGTGCGACACACGGCAGACAGCCTTCCGTCATCATGCAAGAAGGCCTCAACATGCTCATGAAATGCGCCCGATACATTCTCTGACATGATGCTGTTGAAATAGGTACCAGCGGTCTTCGGAATATGAAGAAATACATGCACGGTTCCCGCGGGGCCACGAGTATGGAGCGACTCACGGAGCCCTCTCCTGGACCGTCGGGTCTTTACAACCTCCAGGCGGCGTTTGACCCATCGCTTACCTTTTAGCAGCAGTGCCTGCGCTCCCATCTATCCCTCTTTTACGCCCCAACCGTAGTCTCTCTACGAGTAATTTGTGTAGTCCAGCAGACTCTAGCGTTGCTTTCAAGAGAAAGTAGAGATTTCTTTCAGGGCCCCGGTCGCTACTGCGGCCCCCCATATCACCACCCGAGCTGCGGGCCCTCATATCATGTACGCCACGCTGTACTACTCTAGCACCATGAAAGAAGAATGGATTTTAGTAGCCAGTCGCGAAGAAGCCCGCATCTTCTCAAGGAGTGGGGTTGGTCCCTTACGCCTTGTTGTCGATATGGGGAATCCAACCGGTCGCCTCAAAGCCCACGACCTTGAGAGCGATGCACCCGGACGTGCCACGGATAATCGCATGCGTGCTCGACACGCCTATTCGACCGAAGAGAGCGTGCGAGATCGCGCCCTACGCACGTTTTATCGGGAGGTAATCGATAGAATCGAGCGGGCGCATTTCGACCGAGACTTTGACAGCCTGACCCTTATCGCGGAACCGAGACTACTCGGGATCATACGAGCGCTGCTTCCCCCGGGGGTTCAAAGCAGCGTTATGCGAGAGATTCCGAAAGATCTCTCCTACGAAGACGACTCAACTATCCTTTCGAGACTGTCGCACGATTAAGGGGACGTTACCTTCGGGAAGGTGCGCTCTTAGCAGTTGCCGAACAGAGCCCTGCTCGCGTCTTGAGCCAGATTCAGGTTCAGCTCGAGTGTTTCCGGCCGATATGCGCGAGCAGAGACGGCCTTGAAAACTCGACCTATCGCGACTCCGAGCGATACCAACATAAGCGCCGTGACGAGCCAACGAGCAACGGTATGTTCTCGCCCGGAGAATCGGCGTTTTGGAGTAACGGGGGCAGCGTCCACTACTCGCAGGTGAGGAGCGATCATATGCTTCTTGGCAATCCCAGCAATCTCTCAGCGATAATACTCCGCTGAATCTCAGAGGTACCAGCTGCAATGGTGCGACCGCGGGAGTAGAGATACCGATGGACCTCAGAGCCCACCTTCTCATCCGATTCCCCGAGCGCGAGCTCTGAACCCAGAAGGCTCACAGCAAACGTACATAAGCGCTGAAACGACTCGCTCCAGAGCAGCTTATCAAGCGATCCCTCCGGTCCAGGTTGCGCGCCATCTGCGTAGGATAAGAGATGCTCATAGGCAAGGGCACGAGTCGCACACGCATCAACAACGCACCGAGCCAGCTCCATACGCTGCGCAGGGGTCATCGTTGACGCAGCAGTATCGATGAGCGCCCGTAACGCCACCTCCGACTGCAACTGACGAGAGAAGGTCAAGACAACACGCTCGAACATCAGGGTCGAGATAGCTATCTTCCACCCCTGCCCCTCCCCGCCGACAAGATTCTCGGCGGGAACAAAGACATCGTCAAAAAACACCTCGTTGAACTCTCTGTCTCCACTTATCTGCTGGAGCGGGCGAGTTGTTATTCCGGGAGACTTCATGGACACCAAGAGATATGACAATCCCTCATGCTTTTTGCCGCTCTCCGAGGTGCGACACAACACAAAGCACCAGTCAGCGCAGTGGGCAAACGACGTCCATATCTTTTGGCCGGAGAGTCTGTACCCCCCCTCAACCGGTACAGCTCGCGCTTTGACAGCGGCGAGATCGCTACCCGCCCCTGGCTCTGAAAACCCCTGACACCAGATCTCCTCGCCACTGAGAATCTTGCTCAAAAAGCGGGACTTCTGCGCCTCGCTGCCATGCGCGATCAGCACAGGGCCGACCATCGTTAATCCAAACAACCCGAGGATCTGAGGAGCAGCGACCCGAACGAGCTCCTCCTGAACGATAGCCTCCTCAACAAGTGAGAGACCCCGACCACCATACTCTTTCGGCCAATGGGTTCCGATCCAGCGTGCGGATGCAAGGGTCTTCTGCCAAGCTCGACCCGTTTGTTCGAAGCTCTCCAGAGAGGTCTCGTCGGCATGCGGGGGCTGGTTATTGAGTAGCCAGGCGCAGAACTCTGCACGAAACGCCTCCGCTTCACGTGAGACAGATAGTTTAAGCACACAACCCCCTTACGCTGAACGGGTTACTACGCCCTTTGTAACTCCTCACTGGCACGGCCACCGCTACAAGCTACTCCATTTGTGCCCATCTGCTTTCAGCAGGTCATCGGCAGCCGAGGGCCCCCACGAACCGGCCTCATACGAGAGCACTGGAGGAGCATCCTTGCTTCTCCAGGTCTCGAAGATAGGAGCCAATAGGTCCCACGACTCCTCGATCTCATCATTACGAGTGAAGAGGGTCGGATCTCCCTTCATAACATCGAGCAACAGACGCTCATACGCTTCGGGCGATGCGACACCGAACGAGTGATCATAGGTGAAATCCATCTCTACTGGGCGAACTCGAAAGCGAGGGCCAGGCTGCTTCGAGCTGATACACAGCGACATTCCCTCCTTCGGTTGCACTTGAATGGAGAGAACATTGTGCTCGAGCTCTCCGACCTGTCGTCCCTTGAAGAGCGAGTCCGGAGCCTTGTTAAAGAAAACCTTAATCTCGGTTATTCGCTTCGCCAGACGCTTGCCTGCTCGAATGTAAATCGGCACCCCACTCCAGCGCCAATTATCGATTTCAAGCTTCAGAGCAACAAAGGTATCGGTCTTCGACTCAGGATTGACCCCCTTCTCCTCAAGGTAGGATACGACTGGCTGCCCGTTGATGGCTCCCTTCCCATACTGAGCTCGTACCGTATTCCGACGAACCTCATCCGGAGTCATCCTTTTAATTGACCGCAAAACCTTGGCTTTCTCGTCTCGAATACTATCCGCATCACTGAGCGATATCGGCGGCTCAATGCACAGCAGCGACAACATCTGAAGAACATGGTTCTGTATGATATCGCGCACGATTCCATTTTCATCGAAATACGCCGCTCGATTTCCGATGCCAATGTCCTCACACACTGAGATCTGGATATGATCGATGTACTTACGATTCCAAAGAGGCTCGAAGATACCATTCGCAAATCGGAACACCAGGATGTTCTGGACCGTCTCCTTGCCGAGGTAGTGATCGATGCGATAAATCTGCTCCTCAGCTAGGCTCTTGCGAAGAACCTCGTTTAATTCGCGAGCCGATTGTGTGTCATGGCCAAAAGGCTTCTCGACAACTACCGATGTGCGTCGTGAACCCTTGGCATACTCATCGATAAGCCCAACCTCCTTCAAGTTCGACGCAATAGGGCCGAAAAACTGTGGGGCCATAGCCAGGTAGTAGACATAGTTAAATCGCTCTGTGAATGCTGCGCAGAGAGATTCCATTCTGCCCTTCAAGCTCTCAAAATCTCCAATAACTTCTCCGTTACATGGCTGATAGTGGAGATTCTTCGCAAACCGCTCCCATACGGCGGGACTGATTGGCCGACGCGAAAATTTCTGAACTCCCTCGTACACTTTTGCGCGAAAATCATCATCACTCAATTTAGAGCGCGATGAGCCTATCACTATGAAGTTATCCGGGAGATATCCATCCTCCGCCAAATTGCACAAAGCCGGGATTAATTTTCGCGATGTGAGGTCGCCACTCGCGCCGAATATGACCAGCAATGTTGCGGGTGGCTTCGTGATTACTGTCTCTGCCTGGGGTGACGAAGTTGTTGTCATTCGGGATGCCTCTCTGTCCTCTTTTACCGTATCGACCATCGCGTTATACCGACTGACGTTTCGTTTCAATCGATGCCAGCAACTCTTTGTACGAATCGGAGAAGCTCTTTACGCCCGCAACCTGGAGATCGTGGAGTAGTGTATCCACCTCGATCCCCATCGCGTGCACCGCAGCAAGCAACTGCTTCGCCTCCTGAAGACCGGCGTGGAGTTTCGGCGCTATCGTTCCACCTTGGAGCAAAGCCTTTACTGTCGCAGGGGGCATCGTGTTCACAGTGTCGCGCCCAGCCAACTCCTCCACATACATCACAGCCTTGAATACAGGATTCTTGGTGCCAGTGCTTGCCCACAGTGGCCGTTGCACGCGAGCGCCCTTTTCTTTCAACTTACTGAATCGGTCAGAGGTAAAGAGATGCTCGAACGACTCATAGGCAAGTTTCGAATTGGCAACCCCTACTTTCCCGAAAAACACATCTTTCTTGTCAGCTGAGACCTTTCCGCCCTTGAGCAACTCGTCAAAGCTCTTCTCAACGATCGCATCAACACGAGAGACAAAGAAGCTTGCAACGGACGAGATCGAACGAACATCCTCACCGCGCCCCACCCGTGTCTCCAGCGCCTTGATGTAGGCCTCAGCCACCTGCTCATATACCTGCTTAGAGAAGATCAACGTTACGTTGACATTGAGTCCATGCTCTAGGGCTGTCTGAATCGCGGGAATGCATTCTGGCGTTGCCGGAATCTTAATCATGATGTTGGGACGATTGAGCTTCTTCCACAGACGAAGGGCGGCTTCAACGGTTCCCTTCGCATCAGCTGCGAGATAGGGCGAAACCTCGATGCTTGCGTACCCATCTCCAGCATTCGTTGCCTTGTAGATCGGAAGAAGTAGATCTGCCGCAGCGGCGACATCCTTCACCATCAACTCTTCACACAGATCCTCGGTCGAAAGCCCACGGAGCGCCTCCGAGCGCATATCGTCGTCGTAGTTGGTCGTATCCGCTATGGCCTGCTTAAAAATGGTGGGATTACTAGTGAGCCCCGAGACCCCCTGATCGATAAGGGATTGAAGCTCACCCGAGCGAAGCACATCGCGAGAGAGGTTATCGTACCAGACGGACTGCCCGAGTTCATTGAGGGCTAGGATTTGTGGATTCTTCGTGACAGACATGAGACGTACTCCGTTCGACGTTTTCAAATTTTAAGCACCAAAAGGATACTTAATTTTGCGGAAACACGAAACATTTTAGTTGGAACTGGTTTCAAAAATAGGCTCGGAGCAAGGCTGGTGAGATGCCAGGCGAGACAAGGAAAACGGGCACTTGTGCGCTTTTTTACCCGCCAACGACGCAGGCAACCCCATCCAGATACGGGAATGCCCTTGAGGACCTACAGCCCCTGAACCCCAACGACTCGGAAGTTAGCTGTTAGCCAGCCGGGGAATGTCCATGACCCCGGGATACGAGAGCACTTTGCGTTTGCGGTTCCGGTAAAATTGCCATGATGTCGCCAAGCAGTGGAAGGCATACGGGATACCATTCACGTGACAGATCTCGTCACCGTAGTAGGTGGGAATTGGGCGTTCAACGATGCGCATGTTTCGCTCCGCCATCGCTAGAATAATCTGCGTGTCAAAGTGCCAAGTGTTCGTGAACGACTCGAAGGGAATCTGTTGCAATGCTTTCGTGGAGTACAAACGGTATCCAGAGTGATACTCCGACAGGTGCAAGCCGGAGAGGAAGTTCTGGCACCGAGTAAGAATTCGATTTCCTAAAAACTTATACATCGGCATACCGCCTTTGAGTGCATCGATAGGTTTCGACATCCGAGAGCCGAACACCATATCTGCCTCACCCTTGATAAGCGGCTCTAGCAGTGAGGGAAGAGCCTCTGGAGCATACTGGCCATCTCCGTGCACGAGAGCGACGATATCGAGCCCGCGATCAATGGCGTACTGATACCCTACTTTTTGATTGCCACCATATCCCTGGTTCTTCTGATTTCTGTGAACGGTCAGTTTATCGATTCCATACTCAGCTTTATAGCCGAGTGCTGCGTAATACGAGTTGTCCTGACTGCAGTCATCGATAACAAAAATCTCTTCGACCGCGTCGTACACCTCACGAGGAATTCGGGCGATCGTCTTATTGAGGTGATTTACCGCGTTGTAGGCGATGATGAATATTCCAATTCTCGGCGCGCTCATGCAACTAATGTCCCCACTAAATCGTACCCCGAAACTTCTGTTATCCTGACCCGTCCGATATGCCCTGCAGGCACTTCGCCCACATGCGGCTCAACATCATTAATCAGCACCGAGCCGTCAACCTCTGGGGCCTGAAATCGGGTCCGACCTGAGAGCAACATATCGGTCTCTTCGTGAGGTCCTTCAACAAGCACCTCAAGCTCTTGGCCGATATATTCCTCGTTACGACTGATGCGAACTTTCTGCTGAGCCAACATCACGCGATCCCGTCGCGATCGCTTCTCCTTTTCGGAGATCTGATCCTTCATATCGTACGCAGCGGTTCCCTGCTCTGGCGAGTAAGTGAATACTCCAACACTCTCAAAATGCCCCTCTGCCACAAACTTCTCAAGCTCGGCGATATCCTCCTCTGTCTCACCCGGAAATCCCACGATGAAGGTTGTGCGTAGCTTAATACTCGGGGCTTGCGCGCGAACGTACTCGACGAATCTCCGCGAGCCGAAACGACCGATAGGTCGCCGCATGTTTTTCAGCACCGCTTCGCTGGCGTGCTGGAGCGGCACGTCCAAGTACTCACAGACCGAGGGCAGCTCAGTGATGGCCGCCAGAAGTTCGTCATCAACTCCCACAGGATATGCGTAGAGAAGACGAATCCATCGAGCTGCCTGTGTCTCATCAAGCCTTCGCAGTAACTCCACGAGCCGGCCGGTATCTCCGTCAGTGCCGTATGCCGTCAAATCTTGCGCGACGAGGTTAATCTCTCGTACACCCTGTGCACCGAGTGCTTGAACCTCTCTCACAATGGATTCGATACTGCGACTGCGCATAGCGCCTCGGATCTGCGGAATAATGCAGAACGCACAAGGCCGGTTACACCCTTCGGAGACCTTTACGTATGCCATGTGCCCCTTCGAGGAGAGATGGCGTGGCATAGAATCGTCATATAGAAAGTACGGGCGGGCCCCCTCGTGTAGGAGATCGCGAAGAGCCTCATCCTGGCCGAGGGCCATCTGACCAACACTCAACAATCCGTCAAGTGCGATAAACGAATCTACCTCTGGAAGGGCCTTCCGGATGTCCCCCTTGTATCGCTCAACCATACAGCCCGCGACCAGCAAGCGACGGAGACTACCGGATTTCTTGAGTTCAGAGAGTTCCAGCACACAGTCAACACTCTCTTTGACTGCGCTTTCCAGAAAGCCGCAGGTGTTAACCACCGCAACGTCCGCCCGCTCAAGATCATTAACGATCTCAAAACCGGTATTACGGAGAACTCCGGTCATCACCTCGGAGTCGACCTGATTCTTGGCACAGCCAAGAGTGATGATCGCGGCACGGCCTGCGAACTTCTTGCCCCCCTCGAGCGCTTGCGGCTCCGCTATATTCACAGCAACGGAACACGAGCTTTCGGACTTTCCGCCCTCAAGAGGCAAAATGGATAACGACTTCATAGATTAGGATCCAGCTTTAACACGCCTATCCAATACATCTACACCTTTTGGGTACTCTAAAACAAATGTGGAGGCTGGAAGCGAATCAACCTTAAGTTGCAGATTTTTAAAGAGAATTGCGGTTGTATTACCCCCTAACGACGCAATTTTTGCCCCGATCGGCACATTTTTGACGGGATCAACGAGGAGATCGAACCCAGAGAGCTCATCTCCCCCCGCCGGCGCCCCCTCCTTGGTATGAGGCACCAGACGGAGCACCACCCCCTCAGATGAGCGGCAGGCCGACGAGAGATCAAAATCCTTCGCGAGGTTTCCAATGCCCATCATGAAGGAGATGGGCAGTGCCGAGAGAAGCACCTGTCCAATATCGTCAATCATAACCTGCCCTTTGTCGGGCTGATACATCCACAGCTCCTGGTCGCGGATAACTACCTCCTGCGCTCTTGGACTCTTGTAACTCCAACGCATCCGACCAGGCTTTGCAAAGATCATCTCCCCGGAGCTCTCCTCTCCTTCGTCTAAAGCCGCCACGTAGGAGCTCTGAGAAAAAGAGCCCTTCATCGACTCAATTCCGATGTACTGGGTTTGCACCTTGTCGAGCGTTGCCCGAGCCTGAGCCATCCCTATCGACGCATCGGCCGGACACTCGAAGGCTTTCGTCTGAGCGGATGCACTAACAGCATACGCACCAGTGAGCACGGCGATGGCAATAAGGCGCTTACAAAGCTTCATACAGGTCCCTTTCTTATGGGTAGTCGATGACTGTGCGTCGAAAATACTAGACCGGTTGCCGCAAAGTGGAAAGGGTCGAGGCTAACTCATCGCGTCGACACAATTACCCACGCTGGAAGCTCGGGGAGAAACACTCTGGATCCACAACCCCCTCTGCTATGCGAGTCACGGGTCCCGTCATACGCACCCGAAATGCGTCATCAAGCTCAATGCGCAACGAGCCCCCAGGCATGACAACACGCACAGTCGAATCCACCAAACCCAACCGATACGCTACCGCCGCGCTTGCTGAAGAGCTACTACCCGATGCTAGGGTGTATCCCGCGCCTCGCTCCCAGATTTCGATCTGAATCGTTCCTCGATCGAGCACCCTCAAAAACTGCACATTCGTTCGATTCGGAAAGAGAGGATGCGTTTCCAAGATAGGACCAAGACGCTGCGCCTCTTCGGGGGTGCAGTCAGCATCAAGCACAACACAGTGAGGATTCCCGATCGTCGCAGCGCAAAACGAGAGCGTTCGCCCTGCAACCTGAATCTGCTCGTGAAGAACCTCGCGAGCGGGCCCCTGAACGGGAATGCGCTCACTGTGAAACGATACACTTCCCATGTCGACCTGTACCATTCGACCGGCATCCGAGACTACAGCCGTCACCATTCCCCCGAGAGTGTGCACCTCGAACGGCGTCCCCGCCACCAATCCCTGGTCATATAGATACCGCGCATAGATCCGAAGGCCATTCCCACTCTTTTCAGCTTCGGAACCATCAGGGTTAATAATACGAAGCGCGAAGGCTCCGGAATGCTGTCGCCCACCATGCACCAGGATTCCGTCCGATCCGACACCAAAGTGGCGGTGACAGATCCGCGCTGCACACATCTCAAGCGGCCACTGAGTAAACGACGATGCCTCCATCACGATGTAATCGTTGCCGAGGGCGTGATATCGGGTGAAATGTAATGGCGTATTCATGGGCACAATTACTCCTCGCTAAATCGGCACAAGCGGAGTGGCACCGACTTTCCGTAAACTCTAGCAGTCCCCAGCGTACCAATGCTAGAAGTGGTTTCAAAGACCACGGGACACAAACCTATGACCGAGCATTCAGAGGGAAACAACTACGAGGATTGCAGCTGTCCATACTTCGATGCTGGCACATGCCAGTCGTGCTCTCTGCTCCGCATTCGCCCAGGAGGGCGTATCCCCTCGAAGGAAAAGAGCGTCGGAGTGTGCCTACAAACACTCATCGAACCGACCACGATCCAACCCCTCATTTACTCAGCCGATCCGTGGGAAAGTCGCTACAAAATTAAGATGGTAGTATCGGGTACCATGGCGAACCCTAGTATCGGGATTATACGCAAAGATCTATCGACGGCAGATCTGTGCGACTGTCCCCTGACGCCACAGCCGATCCGAAAGCTTCTCTGGCACCTCCGTGCGACTATCGCAACGCACAAACTTCCGCCGTACGATGTAGCGGCACGAACCGGAGAGCTAAAACACATCATTGTGATGGCGAACACCGGGATGACTGAGGGGATTCTCCGATTCGTTTTGCGAAGCTCCGAAGCCGTTCCCCGCATTCGAAAGGCGATAGGCGAGATTCAGCACCTTTTCCCATGGGTGTCCGTAGTCTCGTGCAACATACAACCTCTGCCGGCTGCCATCCTTGAAGGCGAAGAGGAGGTAGTTTTGACCGAAGTTACCCATATGAAGCAGCATTTTGGAGAGATACCACTCTATTTTGCTCCGCAATCGTTCATGCAGGTCACCCCCACCGTTGCGGCTCAACTGTACACTTCGGTGGCGACGTACGTAGCGCAACACCGATTCTCTTCAGCGCTGGATCTCTTCTGTGGCGTTGGGGGCTTTTCACTGCACATCGCCCCTCACGTAGATACAGTCACTGGGGTCGAGCTCTCCGCAGCAGCGATCGAGTCAGCGCAGAAAAGCGCGCATGAGGCTTCAATACACAACGCGACTTTTATCGCCGCAGACGTGGAAGCATTTCTCGCGTCGCAATCGGATCTCCGACCAGATCTTATTGTTGTTAATCCGCCCCGACGAGGTCTGTCAGATCCTATTCGGCAGCACCTATGTCAGATGGCACCGCGTGTCATACTGTATTCAAGTTGCAACTCCGAAACGTTTGCTCGCGACGTGCAGGACCTGGCTGGATCATACCAGCTGCAACGGGTTCAACCATTCGACATGTTTCCGATGACCGATCACTGTGAGGTACTCGGGGTACTCAACAGACTCGGATAAAAACCGATGTGCACGTTGGCACGCGTCCACGGGTGAGCGGGTTGCCCCTCTCTCCCCGCGAACCGTGCGGTAAAAACTACTCCCACTCAGTATGGTACGTGCCAGCCTTATCCTTACGCTCATACGTGTGCGCTCCAAAAAAGTCGCGCTGAGCTTGGGTAAGGTTCTGTGGAAGATCGGCAGTACGGAAGCTGTCGAAGTATGCCAGAGATGCGCTGAAGCCAAGCACCGGAACACCACGAGCGACAGCCGATGCAACAACACTGCGAAGGCTTGGAACACACCGCGTAACTTCTTGCTTCATGAACGAATCTAGAAGCAAGTTCCGTGGCGCTGGTGTCGAGCTGAACGCTCTACGAATCTCATCGAGGAACTTCGCTCGAATGATGCATCCACCCTTCCACAACGCTGCGATCTCATTCAACTTGAGATCCCAGTTCCAGTGAACCGACGCCGCCGCTATCAACGCCATTCCCTGCGCGTACGACATGATCTTCGATGCGTACAGAGCATCGTGAACGGACTGAATGAACGCCTCGCGATCACCCGTGAAGTCATCAACAACTGGCCCCTTGAACTCTTTGCAGGCAACCAGTCGGTCGTCCTTCATGCTGCTCAGGGTACGGCCGTCAACAGCGGCCGAAATCGTTGGAATAGAGATACCGAGGTCGAGCGCGACCTGCGCCGTCCACGTTCCTGTTCCCTTCTGCCCAGCCTTATCAAGGATCTTATCAACCAGAAACCCTGCTGCTTCAGGATCCTTCTTCGCGAAGATCTTCGCGGTAATCTCAATGAGGTAGGATGACAACGGCCCCTGGTTCCACTTCTCAAAGATCTTCTGAAGCTCCTCGGGCTTGCAACCAACCACGTTACGAAGAATGTCGTACGCTTCGGCGATAAGCTGCATATCGCCGTACTCGATTCCGTTGTGAACCATCTTAACGAAATGGCCAGCTCCGTCCGGTCCAACGTAGTTTGTGCATGGACCATCAGCTTGTGCAGCTATCTTATCAAGAAGCGTCGCAACCAGCTTCCATGCTTCCCGTGGACCACCTGGCATCAGGCTGGGCCCCTTCAGCGCCCCCTCCTCTCCTCCGGAGATTCCAATTCCAAGGAAGTTCAGGCCGAGCGCCTGAAGCTTCTGTTCTCGCCGAATAGTATCTTTGAAATACGCATTACCGCCGTCGATTACGATATCCCCTTTCTCCAAAAACGGAGTCATCTGGTCGATAATCGCATCGGTGGCCGCTCCCGCCTTGACCATGATGAAGATCTGACGAGGAGTGGCCATGCTCTTGATGAAGTCCTCCATAGAGTAGGAGGCAACGAATCCGGTCGGCTTTCCATCGCGGGTACCGAACTTCTCCATAAACTCCTTCGTCACCTCGCTGGTTCGGTTATATACAGCGACGGGGTATCCGCGACTCTCAATGTTTCGCGCAAGGTTCGAGCCCATTACAGCTAGGCCGGCCATTCCAATATGAGGCTTCGTCATACATCTCCTACACAAAAAAACATCCGCTCGGCGCTCGCAAAATACGGAGCGCGGCAGTGAGCCGGATGACAGACCTGGACTCTGACATTGAAATACGTTCAAAGACAAGACCAGAAGCCTTGACGATAGGACAGAAGGCTATCGAGATCCACTACCCAAAAGCTGATTCAGATGACCCTCTTTGACGGTGCTCTCACCCAGCTCAACCTGATAGAAATCACCGTTAACCAGCTCGACAACCGAGAGC
>JBIIYC010000180.1:0-5187 GCA_044347025.1 Bdellovibrionota bacterium | reverse complement strand
CAATCGTTAGCAGCGTGCACCACCACGCGAACGGGGTTCCCCCTCCCCACCGTGCGATGCGCGCTAACACACTCTCTGCTAAGTACAGAATCGGTTGAGAGGCTGCGATAGCCATCACCACAACGACGAACACCGCCTCATTGAAGTGGACCCCGAATTCGAGGAAATGCTCTGCTTGCCCCCAGCCCTTAGCGATCGCCACTATAACTATCAGAGGCACCGCCCACACACCAAACACCGCCTCGATCTCTCCGAGATAGTGCAGCACAATCGCAAGAGAGCTAGCGGGCTCCTCGCGATCATCCCCTGCTGAAGTGCGCGCAAGCCACTCTAAGTGGCGCTGCTCTTCAATCCGCCGAGCCCACCGGAGGAACATCGGAGCAAAGAACGTATGGCAAATGGCGAGAAAAAAGATACCAGTAGCTACCAGGTTAAGTGGCTCCACCTGGATACGATGGAGCAGGACCTCGACAAATGAAGTGAGCCCCCCGTCGTTATATGCACTTACCGGAAGTGGAAAGGTGCCTCGAGCGAACGCCGTCGCCGAAGAGGCGTCGATCGTCGCGACCGCACCCATACTCTCCACCACCATTCCCCAATCCATGCAAACGCCAGCGCTCCTCTGAATCAGGAGCTCAGACCGAGAGCTCCACATAAAGATGTCGGCTCGTTCGACAGGAGACTGAAGCCCACCTTGCATAACGCAGTTATAGGGCTGTGCGGCATCGCTACCACCTGTGGCAGAGCGCTCCGCTGCTACGACAGTTGCAATTCGCGGTTCGCTATCACGGCGAGATCTTTCGGGATCTGACAAGCCTTCCCAGACGGCGATGATATCGAAACCACACCAGATATAGCCACGGGATGTCCGAACACTACATCGCCCTGCACAGCCAAACTGGTCGCATGCAACAGTGATGGCGTACTCTGCATGCGCGCCTCAAAATCTTTCAAAAGACCGAAGTAGTGTGCGTCCAGAGAAACAATCGGGAGACCCGGCTCTGTGCGCTCGGAACTAACTACCAATGAAAAATCATTCGAAAGCGTGTACACATCTGAGCGAACAACAAGGAGATCGTTGTTCGATTTCACCGGCGCAAATCGCCGGCGGGGCACCTGCAAGGCACGAGCTCCCTCAAATACCTCTATCGCAGCTCCCATCGCTGTCTCAATCTGAATAACTTTTCGACTGGCGCGATCGCGAGGATTAACGTTCTTCTTGTTGCTAATCAAGGGAAGCGGAATCGTTCCATCGTGCGACCGAGCTACGTCGACAACTGCCTTCAAATCCAACCAGATATTGTTCGTGTTGAAGTGCTTGTACTTCGTGATGTCTTGAAACTCAGCAATAATATCTCCGCCAGGTCCAGTCGGCGCTTGGCTACTCTTGCGAAGGATTAAACGGCCTGTTGATCTGCGGCGAGCCAGGTGGCCACCTTTGGCATCAGCTTTGGTTCGCTCGGCGGTCTCCATCAGAAAAGGAGCCCCACTCTGCACAAAAAAACCAAGTATCGCTGGCTCCACCGTTGCCCCAAGGTTGTCGGCGTTTGCAACGAACGCGTAGCGCTTCCCCATGGCTAGCAGCCTTTCCGCTAAACCATCCGAGAGGAGCGCTGCATATATATCGCCGTGTCCGGGCGGGTTCCAGTTGAGCTCCTCACTCTCTTCAGCAGCCGGCATCATCGTGTCGAGGTAAATCTTAGGATGTCGGTGCTGCAAAAAAGTGATCGGTAAACCTCCTGGGCTCAGATCTGGATACGCATGCATCGCTTCCTGCACGTCTTTATCGGTCGAAAAGCTCGTCATGTGAACCAACGGGATTGAAATACCCACGGACTCACCGAGCTTTCGCAGCTGCTGCGCAATAATATCGTTGAACGAGAGTTCACCTTTAACTTTGAGAAGGGACTTCGCACGTTCAAGCCCCATCGTAGTTCCGAGTCCCCCGTTGAGGCGAATCACCACCAACGAATGTAAGAGATCCATCCCCGCACGCACCGTGTCCCCACATTCAGCGATCTCGGCGAATGTCGGAACCTCACGAACCGGCTCAATCTCTTCTTCTGAAATAACACCTGTTTTCCCCTGCATCACGTCCTGAAAAAGACGCTCGAAGTTCTTAACGACTGGTTCGGGAAGCCCCTCGCTTCGCATTTTTTGCGCTGCGGTTGCAAGTCCGGATGCAGATTGCGTGGACATCAAAGTACTCTCAACTAAAATTCTAACGGCGCCTCGTGCTGACGAAACGAGCGAGAAGGACAGGCTCTTGCCAGCCGAAATAGCCACCGAAATCTTATACCGGGTCCGGGGACAACTAAACCCCCTTTCAACTACCTACCAGCCCCCGCCCAGAAGAGACTCGCATTACGCCGAGTCACTTCATAACCACCCGACAATCCCGGAAGTAAAACAGCCCCGCCATCGCGAAGCTGTATAGATACTCCGGATTCCAGGCTTCGCACCGTGGCCTCCTCGCCTAGAACGAAGAGCAGAGAAGGCTCTGCGTGCGCTCGGCACATGGTTACCCCACTCCCCTCTCTCACCACACCGAGCGAAAAATCGGGGACGGGAACCTCAAAAAACGAGAAGTCATCTGTCGACCCCTTTGCCGTGAGAAGGCTCGGGCGGGTCGCAGCCTCGAACGACACCGTCTCGAGCAGTGACTCCACATCTGTATACTTCGAGGTTAACCCCGCGCGAATAACATTATCAGAACACGCCATACACTCGACCAGATCACCGTCAAGGTACGCGTGTGGAATATTTGAGCCGATGAAAATTCCAAGGCCCGGCGAGACAGAAACGATATTCATGACAAACAATGCGAGCAGACCAACGTCGGCGGCACCATAGCGCGGATAGAGGCGACGCAAGATTGCAATCTCCGGCGGAATATCAACGACACTTATCCCTTGCATCATCAAAGCCTCGACAGCCGTAGCTATTACCGAGCGATCTGCCCTCAGCAGCAGCGACAACATCTCCCGCATCATCGATGTATCATAGGGCGCACTCACCTCTTGAAGACGGCAGCAAAACGAATCGCCCAACACCGGCTTTATTTCGGGAAAGCGCTCCAGCACACCCGCTATCTCAGGCAAAGGACGAAAGCCGTACAAGAGCGTAACCGGAGTCAGCGCTACGCCCATCTCGGGCTTGTGAAACGGATCGGGGTAGTTGTCTGGATCTCTTGAGTGAAGGATCTGCGCCCACCGCGAATCCGGATGGGATTGAATAGAAAGTCCGAAATCCGGATTAATCGACAGGACCTTGAGCATACACGACAAGCGCTGACCATCCTGGGACAGCTGATCCAATCCCATGCGAGTACCATCAGGTAAGATAACCTGCGCTGGTGCTTTTGGATGCGCCCCCAGCCAATACTCGGCAAGCGGCTTTGCAGTTTCGAATGCCTCCACAAAGGAGGAGATCCGAGATGTCGCGCCGATCTTTCCCCAAGCATAGCTTTGAACCGTACCGATCACGGGGAGTGGGCGGGATAGTTTCAGGTTTGCAGCGCTCATGAGATCTCTATGCTTCGTAATGGGGAGGTTTCAGCCGTACGTGAACCAACCGAGAGCCAATTAAATCAGATACTTATACCACTCTTATATCGAGGTATCGCGGCCCTATCCGCATCTTTCAGTAGCTTAACTCTTCAGTAAGGTCTGGAATACCTGTACCATTAACAACGTAAACTCAAAAGTAGCCGCTGAACCTTGCACCCAACGCATGTACGTAGTTCGACTTCACATACCTCGCAAAGGAACTTCGCTTGAGGGCGCAATTTACGATACGGCCTTCGGAACAACGACGGCAAACTCGTTCTTCAATCAGCTCAGCGACATCTGTCGCGCCTCGTACGAGCCCTTCTCACTGGAATTCTACGCTACCGGAAACTCAGTCTATATCTGTATGGCCGGTGAGGAAGCCCGAGTCAGAGATATAGCCTCCGGTATATACGGGTATCATGGCGACCTCGAGGTACACCCAATCCCCGATTACACGTTGGAGCTGCCCGAGAATACCCTGACGGCGGCGGCCGACCTGCAACTTGCGCTTCCGGACATCTATCCACTTCAGAACCACAAGATGTTCGCATGGAACTGCCTTAACCCTGTTCTCACTGCGATGGGAAGAATACCGGATGGTGACACCGCCCTTGTGCAAGTACTCGTGCGCCCACTCAGAGACACGACGAGGCTGCACATCGAAACGGCGGTATCGCGATACATCGACTCCTTCGTGCGCAAATTACGCCCGCGAACGTGGCTCAAACATACCAACGATGAAGAAACCGACAAACTCATCAAGGAAAAATCCCTAGCTCAGCTCTTCCGCGTCAATTACCGGATCAGCTCAAGAACTCATCTCGATACCAAGCACTCATCACTAGATCTCCGTAGGGCCAAGACGCGCCTCACAAACAACATCATCATGATCGCCAACGGAGCGAAGTCTCTCAATACCGTCAACCAGAATCGGTTTGTCATCACGCCGATTCGGTTCGGTCGTCGCGTCGAACGAAAGATCGCCGAGCGTCGCTTCGACCGGCCCTACAAGGTTTCGGCCCGAGAGTTAACCTCTATGTGGCATCCGCCATCCCTCAGCGTATTACCAAATACCGCGCGAGTGCTTTCAAGGAAGACGCCGATTCCGCGCGCTCTTCCCAAGGCACTGGGCGATGCTCAGATCAGTTTCTTTGGCCGAACAAACTACCGAGAGCAACGAGACGAATTCGGAATTCGGCGTTTTGATAGACGGAGGCATCTCTACGTAGTCGGAAAATCTGGAAACGGTAAGTCATGCTTGCTTCAGCTTCTGGTTAAGAGCGACATCGAACAGGGATATGGCTGCGCCGTGCTAGATCCGCACGGTGATCTCGTTGACGATATTCTTCGAATGATTCCCCGCCACCGAGTTAAAGATGTAGTGATATTTGATCCGAGCGACACGAGCCATCCACCAAGCTTCAACCCGATGATCCCAATTCGCGCAGACGACAAAATACGTGTAGTTCTGAGCTTCCTTGATACCTTCAAACGGGTATTCGGGTCCGCATGGTCCGATAAAATGGATTATGTACTACGCTACTCGCTGACAGCGCTTCTTGCTATTCCCGGCACGAGCATCGTATCGCTTCGACGACTCCTCTCAGATGACGACTTTCGAAACCAAGTCGTTTCG
>JBIIYC010000037.1:0-19123 GCA_044347025.1 Bdellovibrionota bacterium | reverse complement strand
CTCAGCGTCCTCATCGAGGTCATCAGCGCCGAGGTCCTCCTCTGCACCTTTCGCCGGCTGGTTTGTCCACGTCTCGTCATCATCATCTGCATCCCCCCCCTTCCGGCGGGCGGATGCCGCGATATCATCCGCAGCCTCATCGATGCGAAGCGGCTGGGCCTCTTGCTCATCAGAACCTACCTGCTCTTCGTGCTTGTCTTCGGACATATATCCCTCTTCGCAACACCTGTTTCTATCGTTTCCGACTCTATCCTGGCTCGCCCTCAAAAGTACATGAGCAAGCCCTACAAAGCCCGCATTTTACCCGCCCGCCAGGGGTGCGCTAGGCTATTTTCACCGGATCGTTTACAAATTACCCCATAGAGCCTCCTGTGCGGGCCGACTGCCCGTTTTTCGACGAGTCGCAGGGTGGGTGTCGGCCCGAGCGGATATCCAGCCTCGCAACCACCGAAACAACTTGCTATGCTCCGCTGAAGGACGAGGCGTCACGGGGCTGGACCCGCAAACCGCGGGTGCACACTCCCCTTCATCGTCGACCGCAGCGGAGAGTTTAGGTAGCACTATGCCCAAAGTCGTAGCATTAACCGGAGGTATCGGATCCGGCAAATCAGCAGTAGCAAAGCTCTTTCAAGCATGGGGAGCACGTGTTGTTGATGCCGATATCCTCGCTCGCGAAGTCGTGCAGCCTGGAAGCGAAGGACTAACGAAGATCGTTGAGGCATTCTCAGAGGATCTCATCCTGGCAGATGGTTCTCTCAACCGCCCGCTTTTGGCTTCGATCATCTTTTCAGACCCGTTGAAGAAGGAACTCTTGGAGTCAATCCTGCATCCGCTCATTCGAGATCTCTGGCTCGCAAAGCTTGAGCAACTTCGAGGCGGCGATGCCCCACTGATCGTGTATGTGGTCCCGCTGTTATTTGAATCGCACCGTCAGATGCCTGAGCTGGAGAAGATTATTCTTGTTTCAGCCCCCACGGAGACGCGAATCGGTCGAATTATGAACCGAGACGGGTTCAGTAGAGAGATCGCCGAGTTGAGAATCGCAGCACAGTTGCCCGATAGCGAAAAGATACCGAAGAGTGATTATGTCATCGTCAACGACGGCTCTCTTGAGGATCTTGAGCAACGAACGGCTGCGGTGTGGGGAGAATTGACCCGAGGGTAGGCCACTGGTCGCGGGTGCGCGACCCAGTTTCATGCAACATACGGGCTAAAAATGCCCACCAAACCCGACGTGATACCCCTCAAAATCGTCTGCGGATACATAGCTTGCCCCAACGTAGATCTCGGAGAAAAATACTACGGTCTCCTTGAGCTTCGAGATGAAATCTGCACCCACCTCAAACATATTAACAAAATGAAGCCCGGAGGCTGCCTTACCGCTGATGTTGCTCCACTGAAAAAAGGGTCGCAGGGAAAGATCTCCACCAGCCACGGCGACCCCCAGGGGCTCGGAATACTCAACTCGATCCACCAGAAGTCCCGATGCCGAGTTAACATCAATCTTGTCACTCGTCGAGTGAATCGAGTCATTCAAGAGATGCGAGAATCCTACCGTGTACTTTAGCTCGCCCTCCCCGATAGCTCGCTGATACACAAATTTTATTGAGGGAGAATACGTGAAGAGATCCATGCTCCAATCAAAAAACTCCCGATTCTCTCCCTCCAAAATACGTTGGCTGTATGCATTGTTGAAGTCGTACTTGTTACGAAGGTGGGCATACGTCACTCCGAGTGAGGGCACAAGGAAGAAGCCCTCTGCCAATCGAACATATGCACCGGTCGCCGCTGTAACAGCGAAGAGATGAGATACCGAGAAATCATTCTCCCCAGTTCCTGGTGGGGCGGTTACCCCCGAGGTTACCTTGAGAAGCGCCCCAGTGGACTGAAAAAAGGGGCGAACCGCCGCATCCTCATCAGCGAGAGGGATCTCCACCGGTAATCGAAACGTCTCATACTTTGTATCAGGCTCATCTCGGCGACGTTGCACGAACCTCCCGTTTGAGATCAGGTCCTGCGACGCAAAAAGCGTATTCGTATTAACGGCGACGTTAATAACTTCGTTGGCGTAGTCTTGGCTAAACGAAGCATCCGGCAGCGGCTGAGCTGCCACTACTCCAGACCCGACCAGTGCCGAGAAGACCGCAGCGATCCACAACCTCATCGCAACCCCATCGACACTACACGATCATCGCTAGTTGGCAGGCTCAACATCGATTAATTGCTCCTCGTCAAAGTTGAAGCTCTGGGAGCATGTATAGCCTATGGTGCCCTCATCGGCTGCTGCCTGAATCGCAACATTGGTGCCGACTCGCTTCGCATCCACGGTCAATTTCAGCTGCGTGCTACTTGGATCGAACGGGGAATCTACCCCAGCGAGATCAGAATCATCAAATTGGAAGAGCAGGAATGTTTCTCCGTCGGGGCATCTCTGCGCCTGAGGATCCTCGTCTTGATCTCGACTACCGGGAAGGTCGAGCTCCGCCGAATTATCCCGATACGAAAGTTGGCGCGGCAATCGCACAACCAAATTAACCTCGCCGTTGTCGAAAAACACATCGTTCTGGTTGAAGGTAAACTGTATCTTCGTGACCGTTCCCTGTCCCACTACGATACTTGAATCATCGACACTCATTTCGACTACCTGAGTGGAGCCCCCACGCGCATAGTCCGTCCCGCTACCACAACCAAGCAGCGCTACCGCCAGACAACCCATCATGGCCCCGATTTGATCATACCAACGCATAGAATCCCCTATTTGACACACGCCACGTCGTCAGGCTGGTAGAATAGTAGCGAGGTCGCCCCATCAAAGCTACGCAACTTATCCGATTTTCATTCGATTACAGAAACACTGAACGTCACCTGCAAGGCTTTATTGTATCAGAGAGGCACTTGCGGAGACCAATACAATCAACACCCTGGAGCACTTATGAACATACCCCAGCTAATCGGAGAGCTATCCCAACAGCCATCGACTACTAACGGAGGAACCCCCTATCCGCTCACTCGCCACGAGAAAGCGAGGAGCTTTCTGAGTGAAACAGTACCGCAACTCATACACCTGACAGCCCGGGCCACCACACACCTCCCCTCCCGGTACTCGGTCGCACCTGCCTCGATTGCCACCAGCGCAGGTGTCAGCCGTAGCCTTGCGGGATCGACAGCTCCAGCAGCGGCATCTCTGGCGGGAATATTCAGCGGCGTGGTCGGTGCCGCGAACATCGCGCTCTCATGGGGAAAGTCAACTCCCGCTGTCGGCGCCGCGAATGGTTTGGCTGTGGGAGCGACAATCGGTTCGATCGTCCCGGGTATCGGGACAGCTTTGGGTGCGGCAGCTGGCGCCGTAATCGGGGGGCTTCTCGGATGCATAAAGACCGGCAAGCACCACGACCAAAAGGTACGAGACTCGGTTCGCGCTCTCCTCGTGGAGCAAGAAGTGATATCTCCCGACTACAAGATTGCGCTCGCAGATGGATCGCTGTTTGACATCGGGATCGACGGTGGCCCCAAAGCAGAACTCGGAGGCCGCCGCCCATATGAGGTGGATTTCAACAATCCGTTGGCTCAGTACGCTGTAGCCTGGTTAGATCCGGTGCTCGATCTCCTGAGTCAAGGAAACCAGAAGGTAAAAACTGACTTTGTTGGATACTTTGCCAATGCCGCTTTAAGTAACGCTCGCGATGTGAACGAAGTGCGCGACAATGTGCACGCGATTATTCGGCAGTTCGGCATCACGGATGAGGCTCTCGCCCGTGCGGTTGTTCAAGCTACCGAAGCGGGAATTCTCGATCGCCAGACTGCGCTCACGTATCTGCATGGGATCGAACAACGTCAACAGTCCACCATTGAGGTAGCGGAAGATCGAGAGATGCTCAGGGCAGGTTAGCGCCACCGAATATGGCGGCCAAAGTTTTCCTTGCATTTCCAGGTGTAAGGTTTTAGCGTACTAGGGATGACCATACACGTTTTTGGTTACTTTTTTAGCTACGTTACGCGGCCTATTTGAGGCAGGAGCCTATCGTACGCTAAGATTAGGCTCTGCTTCACAGCAGGGCCTTTTTTGTATCTGGAAGGACAGACGCGATGCAACCAACGAAGTACATCTGGATGAATGGCACCTTTACCCCGTGGGACGAGGCTAAGGTTCACGTAATGACTCATGCGCTGCATTACGGCGGCGGAGCATTCGAGGGTATCCGGGTCTACAAGACTGAGCGGGGCCCGGCTGTGTTCAGACTCAGAGAGCACATGGAGCGACTCCTCTACTCTGCAGAGGCGATCGGACTCCAGATCCCACACTCTGCTGATGCGCTCTGCGAAGCAACGTGCGAGCTACTTAAGCGCAACGCTCTTGAGCAGGGATACATTCGGCCCCTCGCCTTCTACGGATACGGGGTCATGGGGCTCAATCCGAGAAGCTCCCCAACAGAGATTGCGATCTCATGCTGGCCATGGGGTGCGTACCACACGGTTGAGCAGGTAGATATCAAAGTCAGTAGCTACATCCGCATTCATCCTCGATCGACGGTTGCCGATGCCAAGATCTGTGGACACTACGTCAATAGCATCCTGGCGGTCCTAGAGCTCAAGGGGACGAAGTACCACGAGGCTCTCTTTCTCGACGCCGATGGCAACATCGCGGAAGGTCCCGCTGAGAACTTTTTCATCGTGCGAAACGGAGTCCTGACAACACCACCCCTGGGAACTATCCTCGCCGGTATAACCCGCCGAACGATCCTAGAACTGGCCCGAGACGCCGGCATTCCGGTGGCCGAACGAGCGATTACACTCGATGAAGCACTCTCGGCAGATGAGGCATTTTTCACCGGTACAGCGGCAGAGGTAACGCCGATCAAAACACTGAACGATCAGGTTATCGGAGATGGAACGGTAGGTCCCGTGTCTGCAAGACTCAAATCGCTATACCTCGATGTCATATACGGACGAAACCGAAACTATGAAAATTTCCTCACGTTTGTCTCCTGAGCACTCAACACACGCATACTTGAACAACAACCATGAAGACCACCTCAAACGACTCTCCTGCCCCCTCCCTTCTTGAGGTGCGCGCCGCTATCGATGCCCTCGACTCCAAGTTGCTGGGGCTCCTCGCGGAGCGGCAACGACTTGCGGAGTTGGTAATCAAAGCAAAACACTCAGAGGGCTCTACAACAACGATTCGAGATGAGGCCCGAGAACGAGACCTTATCCGGCAACGGATCGCCGAAGCCCGACCACTCGGACTTGAAGCGCACTTTGTCACGAAGGTATTTCATGAACTGATCGGTGAGTCGATCCGGCTTCAGCAGGATTTTCTGCAACGAAGGCTCAACGGAACTCCAACGGGTCCCGCCGTGCGAATCGCATTCCAGGGGATCGATGGATCGTATTCGCATATCGCCGGCAAGGGATTCTTCAATGCCAGCGCCGCCCGAAGTGGCAGAAGCGCCCCTGCTGGCGAATCATTTGTTGGGTTCGCCTCATACGCAGGTGCCGTGCAGGCCGTCGAATCGGGGGCGTGTGATTTCGGAGTGCTTCCGATCGAGACTACCACATCAGGCGCGATTAATGACGTCTACGATCTTCTCCTCAACTCGAACGTTTCGATTGTGGGTGAGGAGAAATTTCTGGTGAACTACTGCGTGGTAGGAACCAGCACCGCACCACTATCGCATCTCACCCGAATCTATTGCACCCCGGTATCGATGTCGGAGTGTAGCGAGTTCCTCTCATCTCTCCCTGAATGCAGCGTCGAGTTTTCAACCGATGCGGCCCTCGCCGCAAAACGCCTCAAGGATGACAACGAGCCGCTTCATGCCGCAATCGCCAGTGAGGAGGCCGCCGAGATGTTTGGCTTGAGTGTGCTTAAGCGTGGAGTCGGCAATCACGAGTCGAGCTTTACTCGCTACCTCATTATCGCAAAGACTCCGGTCAAGGTTGATAGCCGTATTCCAGCTAAAACCTCGATCATCATCAACACCCTCAACCGACCAGGAGCTCTAGTCGAGGCACTATCGGTGTTCCCTCAGCACGGCATCAATCTCTCAAAGCTGGAGAGTCGCCCGATCCCCGCGAATCACTGGGAGGAGATGTTTTATATCGACTTCCTCGGTAATATGGAGTCGCCGGAGGTCGTTCGCGCACTCGCCGAGCTTGGCTCTCACGTGCAATCTATCAAAGTTCTTGGGTGCTATCCGGCATGCGACATCGAACCGGTTTCGGAGGTATAGAATTGTGAAAAGCCTAACAGTCACCGTAGAAGGCGTTACAACACGCTCTCCCGTGTGGGTGGGTCGTGGGCTCCTCGGCTCACTCCCCTCACTTGCAAACGTCTCCTCTTACACAAAAATTGCCGTGATTGGAGACTCTGGTGCCGAGAAAGTAAGCCAAACGGTCTGTCAGATCCTCAACCTCTCGCAGGACCGATTACGCACGTTTACAGGCGGGGAATCGTGCAAGCGAGTGGAAGATCTCCAAAATGTATGGGAATTTTTCACATTGCATCGCCTCGACCGCCGATCTCTCGTGCTCGCCGTGGGTGGTGGTGCGGTCAGCGATCTCGTGGGATTTGCGGCGGCAACATACATGCGAGGTATCGCGTATATTCCGGTTCCAACAACACTGTTGGCGCAAGTTGATGCTAGCATCGGCGGAAAGTCCGGGATTAACTTCGGCGGGGCGAAAAATATCCTCGGGGTTATTCGCCAACCAAATGGAATCGTCGTGGATGTCGATACGCTGAGCACGCTTCCAACTCGGGACTTCCGATCTGGATTCGCTGAGATCGTTAAGCACGGTCTTATTATCGATCGCTCCTACTTCGATCGCGTTACCTCACGTGACTGCACAACGTGGAGCGCAGATGAGTTGGTCGATATCATTTTTCGCTCCTGTGAGATAAAGCGTGACATCGTCGAGGCTGACGAATCAGAGCAAGGAGTTCGAAAGACGCTCAACTTCGGACACACTCTCGGGCACGCTATCGAAGCCTATGGGATGGCTAACGGAGTCTCAATAACACACGGAGAAGCCGTTGCGATCGGCATGAACGCAGCGAGCGTTATCTCCCACCGACAGGGACTGCTGTCCAAAGCCGACCAGCAGATGATCATTGATGGGCTTACAACCGTTGGTCTGCCGGTACAACTACCAACGGCGATGGATCCAGAGAGGTTGATGGACCTCGTTTCGCTCGATAAAAAGAACGTGGGTGGCAAAACGCGATGGACCCTGCTTGAGGGGCTTGGGAAGGCAGTGCATGACCGAGACGTCTCGGATGATGCAATCATTGAGGCGATTGCAGCTATTCAACCTCAAAGCGGCAGGTGAGGTACTTGCGCATGGTGCAGACACCCGAAAACCGAATGGATAGAGCACCAATCGTAAGCGCTGTTAACAAGACCCTATCCGATCCATCAGGGTGGTAAAAGATCTTCGTGACGGCCCCTTGTTGTATCCACGCCTCATTTTAACAAAAGGACCCAGATATGTCTTCGATACGCCTCACCCCTCCCCACTCAACGATCAACACCTCCGTAAGTGTTCCCGGGTCAAAAAGCTACACTAATCGAGCACTCCTTATGGCCGCACTTGCAACGGGAGTTAGCCGACTCTCCAAGATTTCCCCGAGTAAGGATAGCGAGGCCCTGATAGCGGCATTGCAGACACTCGGAGTCGGTATTCATGCACCCGAAGAGACGACTTTGATCGTTGAGGGATGCGGCGGAGAACTCCGACCCTATGTGGGCACCATTGACGTTGGACCAGCTGGCACAACGATGCGGTTTCTCACCGCCCTCTGTGCTGGAATCCCCGGGGCCGATATCACCCTACGGGGCACCGAGCGCATGCATGTGCGTCCGATTCGTGACCTCGTAGAAACCCTTCGACAAGCCGGAGCGAAGATCGATTACCTCGGAAGCGAGGGGTGCCCCCCACTGCGGATTCATTCTTCGGGGCGACTCAGAGGCGGACGTGTCTCTCTAAACGGCTCCACCAGTAGTCAGTACATCTCGGCGCTGCTTCTCACCGCCCCCCTTTTCCGAGAAGGCCTTGAGGTATCGATCGAAGGAGTGCAAACCTCCACCTCGTACATCGACATGACCCTGCAAAGCTTGGCTGACTTCGGCCTCACAGCAACACACGGAGCCTATCAGAGCTTTGGCGTACAATCTGGACAGACATTCCACGCCAGAGAGTACCGAGTCGAGGGAGACGCTTCCGGAGCGTCGTACCTGTGGGCCATCGCTGCCATCTCCGGAGGAACCGTCACGGTTGAAAACGTAAATCCACACTCGGCCCAGGGAGACATCAAGTTTCCCGAACTACTGAAGAAGATGGGTTGTTCGGTCGCGTATGGAGAACGTTCAGTCACTGTCTCTGGGCCAACTCGACTCAACGCTATCGAAGCCGACATGACCCTGATGCCGGATACCGCTCAGACCCTTGCTGTTATCGCAGCGTGCGCAGAGGGAACAACTGTACTACGAGGGCTTCACACGCTTCGGGTCAAGGAAACCGATCGAATCGTGGCTCTCCACAACGAACTGCATAAGATGGGGATTGCAACGGAGCCTGGCCCCGATTACCTGGTCATCCACGGCGGAGCGCCTCACGGCGCTCGGATCGCCACATACGAGGACCACCGCATGGGGATGTCCTTTGCGGCACTTGCAGCATCGATCCCGGGAATCGAGATCGAGGAGCCTCGCGTTGTGGACAAATCATTCCCAAACTTTTGGGAAACAATTGCGGCGATGGGGATTCGAGGAGAGAACCTGAACCACTAGGGAGACCGAACATATGAGAATACTAGTCGAACTGTGGGAACTCACTTTTGTACTCTTTCCGGTCATTCTGAGCGGTGCGATCGTATGGAAGCCTGCTCAGAAGATCGCAGGATGGACCTTTCAGGTCATCGCCTCTGCAACACTCGCTTTTCTCAGCCTGGGGTTTCTCTTAATGAGGCTTACTACCCCTTGCGCAACAACCTCACTCCAGTGTGGAGAGGGCTTGGTTCCGATAACTCGAGTGGGGAGCCCATTCGGCACCTGCGAAGTCTGCGCACCAAGCGGGGCGCCAGACCTCATTACCCTACTCAACTCCTGGGCCATTCCACTTCAAGGCGCATCCGCAGCCTTGTGCGTGATGGGGAGCCTCGTAACAACCCTTCGCTTCGTGTTCTGGGCGCGAAGACTCTTCGCTAGTCAGCCCCGATAATTGACGCAAACGATTCAACGACCGGAAATCCATTCATCTCTAATCGTTTACGACTCTCACTCCCCCGCGCCACCAGGATGCAATTCGCATCCAAGCTGCGCGCTACCTCAGCATCGTGAGAGGAATCCCCGATAATCGTTACATCGGATCCTGGCACTCCAAGACGTCGGAGGAGCCCTCGCCCCTCTTCAACCTTGCCCTCACCTAAGTTGTCAGAGATTCCACACACCTCCTCAAAAAAATGGCCGACTCCGTGTGTATCAACGGAGGCGACCAGCAAATTGTGCGGCAAGGCAGATAATACGAATTGCCGACTCCCCCGACGTTTCATCGTCTCAAGAGCCACATGAACATCGTGATGCAAAGCAATGGTGGGAACTCGCGATTGATACTCGTCGTGCCACACCCGTGCGACCTCTTCAAATGGATGCCGGTTGAAATCGAAGCCGACATCTTCGTACATAGCGCGAATTGGATGTCGATACAGCTCACGATACTGGTCCAGGGTAACGGGTGCGCATCCGCGAGGTTCCACGATGGCATTAAAGACATCACAGACAACGGGAGCATCGTTAACTAATGTTCCATTCCAATCCCAAAATACGACCTTCATCCTGCCCTCTCCTTGTCTTGGCGTGCATGTAGCGATGGCACTCGATATATTACCACCCGATCATCCTGAGCGATAACCTCACCGATTTCAAGCCGTCCTAGCCTCTCCCGTACGTCGGGCCGGTTTTGGGGAACAATCACCGCTTGAATCTGCAACTCATCAAGAGCCGCTCGAACCCTCTCCGGAGTTGACTCCTTTCCACTCGCGGCGAACTTCAAGAACGCATTCCTCGCATAGAATCGAAGTACTGCTTTGGGGCGCCGAGAGAGAAAACCTCCGGTTATCGCCTTCCCGTGTCCGATCTGGTGAAACATCGCATCCCACGGTGTCGGAGAAAAATCGTGTACCGCCTGAATATCCAAACGATCGTGAAGCGCAATCACCGCGGACGGCATCGTCAGAGATGCGTCTCGCACGGATGCTGGCAGATACTCACACACAAGCACCACAAGGAGTGCGATCATACTCAAGCGACTCTTTCTTGCAGTGGAGCACTCAAGTAATAGAGCGAGCGCCACCACCAGGTGCACTATCGTCAGAAGACCGAACCGCGCCGGCACACTCAACATCAAAGGACTCACCGAGCGAAGCCCGGTGTAGAGGGGATTTGCGATGGTCTCGACCCCTCGGAAATGGACAACTGGACCGAGACTCACAATACACGTGAGGCCCGCAAGCACCAAAGCACCCAACGCAAGGCCCCGACTCTGTTCACGACAGTTCCGTGTTACAGAGAGTGCAACCACGCAAAGCGCCACAAGCCCCCACCCCAGGTACACACTCTGCTCAATCGCATTGCCAAGTACAGCTGCGCGTAGATCGCCGCCCCACTCCCCTCCCAGTAGTTGGTACACTCCCGGAACCCCGAACGAAACGATATCGGCGCTGTTTTCCCGCGGGTTGTGATCGGGAGTGTAGAGCTTCGTCTGCGCAAGGGTGATGGCGTGAACGACCTTATAGCTTCCGGTTGCTACCCCCATCGCCACCGGAATGGCGATTTGCTTGATATATCCAGACAAGCGAGCGCGCTGAGCGAAGAAAAGCACTCCTCCCCACAATACCACCAGCCACGCCGCCATGTAGAGGTAGTAGGCATTCGTGAATACCAGCGCGACACCGGCTATACCACTCTCAAAGGCAAGCACCAGCCCCCTTTCCCCTTTGGCTACCGACACTACCGCATGCAAGAGAAGCAGGACCCCAAAGAAGCAGAGAAAATTGAGGTGCCCCGCATCCAACCGGGCGAGAAAGAATGGATGAAAGGCGATCAGACCCGCCCCAACGGTGCGCACTAACCAGGAGAGCTTGAACGCACACATCAAACGGAGTGCGGCGAGATAGTTGAGGGCAAAACAGCTCGCACAGGCTATCGTATAGATCCGTTGTGGCGTCGCTTGAGAGAGCAACCAGGTAAGCGGCAAGGTCAACGCTTCAACAGTCGTATGTAAATACAGACTCGCCCCAAACGGATGAAACAAGAGCGTTGTGTGATAGAGCGAGGGAACCACGCCCGCTAAAAACTGCTTGGTGTGATAGATCGTCCACAACACCTCACGTGCATCGGGATACCGCGATGGAACAACGGTATCACCCGCGAGAAACGTTGGGAGAAAGAGCGCAAAGACGCCACCTAGACCGATTACGATACTGAATAAAAGGGGCATGGTGGCACGGTATCATCCAGGAGAGACGATTGGCAACGCAACCGCTTGTTACCGAGGAAGAGTGACGGGGAATATGAACGGAGGTATCACGAGCACGCGCTCGTTCACGTGGTAACCCGCCTCATGGCCGGAGGCACCAAAAAAGAGAGAGCCGTAGCGACATGGTGAAACCTTTTGAAAGAACCACACAACACCGATACGACTCAAGGAGGAGGTAGAACCTTGCGATACTACCCCCTCCCCACTGTCGTTACTTGGACCACTCGATCGAGATGGCGCTGATCGGAATGACCTTTGAGTTTCCGTCAAGGAACTCTACGGTCACGGTATCACCCGGTCGCAGGTTGGGGATCTCTTCGTTCACTTTCGAGGTGGCTGAAAAGATCTTGCCCTGCTTACTGGACCACAGCAACCAAACGGTTGTGCCGTTTTGTACATCAGCAGTGATGCGCTCAAGAGTAAATGAAGCCCGCTGAGACTTCACAAGCGAATCAGGCGAGGTGGAGTTCCCCCCGCTTGTCGCCAGCATTCGCTGGTACTCATGAAGCGCCGACTGTTTGTCGGTTCCCAACACCACTTGAGAGTTGGAAGCTCTCACAATGGCCAGTCGCTGGAAGAGGTGGTTGTCGGAGAGTACCGGAACCACAAATGCCAGCTCGCCGTACAGCAGGTAGGGAATCGCTTCACTACCGTGATATCCAGCGTAGTTTTTCACCGCCGCGTTAACGGCACTTACCGATGCATCTTCATGCGCCCCCGTTGCCGGGTATCGCTCGGCTTTACCCGAACGCGAATCGATCAAGGCGATCCCCAGAAGCGCCGCATCCTTTTCGGACACAGACGTCAATCCAGAGAAGTAGTGACAGCGCCCATCGACGCCGTACACCACTTCCAGGTCATCTCCCGTCGCCTTAAACACGTCGTCCTTCGTCCAGAAGGCATTCCACCACCCCTCTTGGTATTCTCCGTGCCAGTTGAGGTAGCTCAGGGCGAGGTCAGCCGGAATTACTCGGTCAACCCATCCCGGAACTTCCTTCACCGTTGTTTCCGTAATATCACCCGATTGGGCATCAACGAGGAGAACACTCTCCGCCTTCAGCCCACTCCATTGAATGGTGGGCTTGCAGAGAGTTACGATCCAGAACGGCTTTCCCGTGTCGTCCAGCTCAAAGTGCCATCCCTTTGGCACGAAGTGTTGGTACTTACCACCAGCCGCGCTCCAGACGTAGCGCTCCAGGTTATCCCCGAAGCACGCACTGGAGAGGTAACGGAGCTTTAAATCCGTATCCCCAAGCTTGGTGACGAGATGGGCGGGAGCATTTGCATCCTCCGCATCCACCACGACGTAGCCAGGTGTAACCCCGGCACTCTGCCAATGCTGGAAGGCGTTAAACTCAAGCGGCGCAACCCACTTGAGCCGCTTGTCGACCATCTGAATAGTCAACGCGCCAACGTGCACTCGAGAACCGATGGTTCCCGCCTCCCCGAGCACCTTATCAGCCTTCCACGTCGCTAGCTCCGAGGGAACCATGCGAATGTGGTGGTTGTCTGTTGCCGCCAGCGTTGTCGCCGCAGGTTTCAATTCTATCCCGCCGATAAAGCTCGTGAGCTCCCCGGCATGGAAGATATCTGCACCCGTAATCCCTCGAATAATGACGGTGGCGAGAAGAGCCCACGTCATGAGCCATTGGATAGCGGCGCCTTTTTTTAACGTCGCAACGACGGCATTGAGGAACCATCCGATGAGGACGAACCATACTCCAGCGCCCCAGAAGGGATATGCGAAGGATGGCTGGAACGCCCATGCGAAGAGGCTCCAGGCAATGCCGATGAGGATTGACACGATAGCCCACTGGGCAACGTACGCTTTCTTGTTGTCCCGAAATTGGGAGAGGTTATAGTTTGCTCCCGCGAGGAAGCTAATGATGACTGTAGTCATGATCTGTGTTGTGTTTTTGCGATACCACCAAACATTCCGTTGTCGCTAGGTCATCTAGACGAAAACGGGTCGGGCGGAATCCTGCAGCACGCCGTAACGCACTCGAGGATTCCGCCACATTGGCAGTATTCAAAAACGCTCATGTCGCTACTGCTCCGTACTTGGATACCCAACTACGGAGCAGCAACGTGAATCTATCTACCCCAACCAAGTTGTACGAGAGCACGAGGAAGAACCCACCAGCTCTGCCTTTTTTGCACCCTGCTTGGTATGTCCCACGTGGCGAATATCGTGATGTAACGGCCACAATGCGACCCGCGCTACCGGCCCCTGCACGGATTGGCTCGGAATAGCTCGTTTTAGCCAGTTGAAGCCCCCCACTCCCCACGATACCATTCCCCCATGCACAAGATCGTCCTCATAGGCTTCATGGGCTCTGGAAAGAGCTCCGTAGCCCCCCTACTAGCCACGAGGCTTCATTACTCCCTCGTCGATCTCGATTCACTCGTCGTGAAGCAGTCAGGACTACCATCTATCCCCAGGATCTTCTCTGAACGAGGAGAGCCGGCATTCAGAGAACTTGAGGCGCAGGTAGCGCAGTCACTACGAGATGCGACTCGGGCGGTTATTTCAACCGGTGGCGGCATCATCGGGCGTTCCGCCAATATCGAGAACTTACGGCATGGCGGGGGGACCGTGATATTTTTGAAGACCAGCTTTGACGAAATTCGCCGAAGGATCTCAGACATGAGCACCCGCCCCCTTTTCAAAGATCCGGACCATGCTGCTGCCCTGTACGAGACCCGCCTGCCCCTCTACACATCATACGCCGACATCACCGTATTGACCGATGGAAAAACGCCCGAGGAGGTCTGCTCCGAGATCGTGAGCCAGCTTGAGGTACGATCATGACTATCCTTGAAGTTCAGGGTTCAACCTCGGTGTGTCTCGTACTAGGAGACCCGATCGCCCACAGCCTCTCCCCGCGCATGCACAACGCTGCCTATCACGCAGCCGGGGTCCCGTACGTTATGGCGGCGGCAAGAGTTGTCGCAGCCGATCTCCCGGCAGCCATCGCGGGAGTGCGAGCTCTCAATATTAGCGGGCTAGCAGTCACCATGCCGCACAAGGTCGCGCTTGCTTTGCTAGTAGATGAGCTTGATCCCATCGCCAAGGAGATCGGTGCTGTAAACACCGTGGTCAATAAGGGAGGAACCCTTATAGGCTACAACACCGATTGGCTCGGGATCCTCCGTCCGCTAGAACAGCGCACGACCCTCGCACATAAGAAAGTAGCACTCCTAGGGGCCGGAGGGGCTGCGCAGGCAGCACTCTACGCCTGCACCTCGCAGGGAGCTGCAGTAACGATCTTCAATCGGACCGTTTCCAAAGCCCAATCCTTGGGAGATGCCTTCCGGGTACCGGTCCTCCCGCTCGATGGCTCGCAACGCTTCGATGACTTTGAGATCATCATAAACACCACGTCCATCGGCATGGGCGCTCTCGCCGCCGAGTCACCGATCGATGCACACCAACTCTTGAAGCACCAGATAGTCTTCGAGACGATCTACCATCCTTTTGAAACCCAGCTCCTCGTGGCAGCTCAGAGGTCTGGCGCCACCTGCATCCATGGGCTTGAGATGTTTCTGGAACAGGGTGCTGCACAATTCGAATTACACACAGGTGTCAAGGCCCCACGAGCCGTTATGAAAACTATTTTGCAAAATGCGCTCCCCTCGTGACCTCGGACCCGGTTTGGCGTATACTTGTGGTTACGTCATTTTTCAGAGAAAGTTACGGGTTGTATGCGCTCTACGCGAATCGATAACAAGTATTGCCTCCCCATCATCAAGCGTACACGTACAGAAGTTCAACACGCGGTCGAAGCTAACATCGATCGCTTTCGATACCTTGAGATCTGGCTTGATTACATCGACGATCTCGACCCTGGTTTTGCATCATCACTGGTAGGGCTCTATCCGCACCGACTCGTGATGATCTTCCGCAGGCAAAACCTTGAGCCGATGCGAATGTCGCATGAGGCTCGCTTTGAGATCCTCAAGACCCTCTCCCGCAAGCAGGTTCTTGTAGACCTCGACATCTCAACTCAGGCCGAGGACATCACCCGTCTGCAAACGGAGCGTATCCCTGTTAAGAGCATCCTGTCGTACCACAACTACTCATTCACCCCATCCGATACCGAGCTTCGCTCAATTACTGACCGGATGGAGGGCTGGGGAGCCCACATCACCAAGATAGCGACCTACTGCACCATGCAACGGGATGCCCTTCGCCTTATGTCTCTTCTCATCGATGTTCGGGAGTCCGGCCGAAAGTGCATCGTGCTCGGTATGGGCAAACACGGCACCATTACCCGCGTGTTCGGGCCTATCTGGGGCAACGAGATGTCGTTTACACCGATTGAGCCAAGCCAAAAATCGGCTCCTGGCCAGATTACAGTCGATAAACTGGACTCGATTATGCAGGCCCTTGGGTGATAGACTCTCCGCACAGGAGAACTCACCGTGGCAGGCAGCAATTTCGGACACCTTTTTCGTATCAGCACTTTTGGAGAATCTCACGGTGGAGCCGTAGGAGTCGTTATCGACGGCTGCCCTCCGGGCCTCTCTCTCTCGGCTGAGGATGTGCAAGCACAGCTCGACCGGCGTAAGCCTGGTCAGAGCGACATCACTACCCCTCGCAAGGAAGAGGACACGATCCACATTATGAGTGGAGTGTTTGAGGGGCGTACTACCGGAACCCCTATCGTGATGCTCGCGCACAACAAAGATGTGCGTTCGCAGGATTACAACAACCTCAAAGATCTCTACCGCCCCTCGCATGCAGACTTCACCTACACTACAAAATACGGACACCGCGATTGGCGCGGAAGCGGCCGTGCCTCAGCACGGGAAACGCTCGCTCGGGTCGCTGCTGGAGCTGTGGCCCAGAAGTACCTCAAAGAGAAACTCAAGGTTGAGATCCTTAGCTACGTTGAGCAGGTGGGCACAATCCGCGCCACCATACAACCGAACACCGTGACCGCTGCCTCTGTTGAGTCGAACATCGTCCGGTGTCCCGATCAGAGCGCGGCTACTCAGATGATTGAACGCATTCGGGAGGTACAAGCCGACGGAGACTCTATCGGAGGTATCATTCGAGGAGTTATCCGCGGTGTACCAGCGGGGCTCGGAGAACCAGTCTTCGACAAGCTTCACGCGGACCTCGGCAAAGCGATGCTGAGCATCAACGCAGTCAAGGGCTTCGACATCGGAAGTGGCTTCGACGCCGTTCATCTATGCGGCAGCCAGCACAACGATCCTTTTATCGTGAAGAACGGCAAAGTAGATACCGCATCTCACCACGCTGGTGGAGTGCTTGGCGGCATATCAACTGGCGGAGACATTACGTTCCGAGTTGTGTTTAAGCCGGTAGCAACGATCGCCAAAGAGCAAGACACCGTAACCGCAGATGGTACAGCAACAAAACTCTCCGCCTCTGGCCGTCACGATCCGTGCGTGCTGCCACGTGCTGTGCCGATCGTAGATGCCATGGCAGCCCTTGTAATTATCGATCACTACCTGCGACATAAGGCGCAGAATCTGTAGAATCTTAGTGTCTCGATGGACCGCGGACCGCTCACATTCAGCATTACGACACTGCGGGTTTTTAAGCGGAGCTAGAAGCTTCGCGCTCCTCGCTACGATACCCACATGATGATACACCAACTACGCTCCAAGAATTCGCAGACTCGCAATGTCTCGATGGACCGCGGAGCTTCCAGCTCCGCTCACATTCAGCATTACGACGCTGTGGGTTTTTAAGCGAAGCTAGAAGCTTCGCGCTCCTCGCTACGATACCCACCTGATGATACACCAACTACGCTCCAAGAATTCGCAGACTCTCAATGTCTCGATGGACCGCGGAGCTTCCAGCTCCGCTCACATTCAGCATTACGACACTGTGGGTTTTTAAGCGGAGCTAGAAGCTTCGCGCTCCTTGAGTCCTCAACCAGGAAGGAGTCGAGCTATAAGCGGGATTCTGTAGTAGACGTCCATTCATCTGGACCCGCTGTTGCCAGCGGATTCAAGCGACACTACCCGAAGGACCGGTGCGAGTCACACCGTCTATGTTGCCATAGAGCGCCTTCCTATTCGGTCTTGCTTCAGCTGGGGTTTACCAAGCCACGAAGTTACCCTCGCGCTGGTGAGCTCTTACCTCACCGTTTCACCGTATCCGACTCCGTTTCCGGAGCAGGTCGTCTTCTTTTCTGTGGCACTTTCCGCCGATCGCCCGGCGCCGTCGTTAACGGCCAACTCACTCTTTGAAGTCCCGACTTTCCTCTCAAGGTTGCCCTCAAGCGAACGCCCGCTCAACTCCTTCCTGCTTGATTCAAACTATCAAGCCTCTGCGGGAAGCTTAAGAATGCGCCCGCAGCCGATACACTTTACCACATCTCCTCGTGCGATCTGAACTGTCACCTGAGGACCGAGCTTCACGTGGCAGCCGGAGCAACTCTCTCTGTTGACGACATCGACGACGGGGTTCGAGGGGAATTTCGCTGCAATACGGGAATAGATCACCAAAAGCTGATTGTTTCCAACAAGCTGAGCCTGCTTGGAACGCTCGCCCTGGAGCTCCTGTATGCGCGCCTGAACCCCCTGCACGGTCTCCCCAGAACTCGCCTCAAAGGCTGCCAGCTCCTGCTGGAGTCCAGCCAGACTCGCTTCTGCCTCACTCACATCCTTCTCCAATGCGTCGATTTCACGCATTAATCCAAGGAGAAGCTCCTCTCGCTGCCCTACCTGTTTGGAGACGAAATCGATCTCTCGCTCCGCAGCTTGTTGAAGCTTGTAGTTGTTCAGGGTGCTCAAGGCGCGGCGACGATCATTGATGCGATCCCGCTCCACCTTAATGCCCTTCTCTTCACGCGAGCTGAGCGCTTTCTTATCAGCCAACACCTTCGCTCGCGCGTCTTTTCTGAGCTGCAGCGCCGAGATCGCCTGAGTGCGAGTCTTCCGTTCGTTGTCGATCTGCGTGAGCTGAGCCTGCAAGCCGGCGATCTGAACATCGAGTTTGCTGATTTCTACGATGAGGGGGAGAACGGGAGGAGGTGTTTGAGTATCTGCCATGAAACGTACCAATTCGAGATTACCACCCCAGTAAAGCCCGAAAACGGCCAAAGCGCACGATAAAATCCCTGATTTCACCCGATCGGAGCACAAAACCCCCTTTTGTGTCCTACCGCCAAAAGGGTTGCACGGAGCAGTAGAATTGATACTATCCACAGCCAGTCGTAAGGCCTTGTAGCTCAGTTGGTTAGAGCGGCCGGCTCATAACCGGTAGGTCCCTGGTTCAAGTCCAGGCGGGGCCATTCACGTTGACTCCGTCAACGTGAAGGACACACCTGGGGTTGGACCAGGGAGTGATCGTCTAAAAACGCGAGCTAGCGCAGCGTTTTTCCTGTGAGCGACGCGAGGATGCGTCAGCATCCTGAGCTTGAAGCGAACACAATATCCCTGGTTCAAGTCCAGGCGGGGCCATTCACGTTGACTCTGTCAACGTGAAGGACACACCTGGGGTTGAACCAGGGAGTGATCGTCTAAAAACGCGAGCTAGCGCAGCGTTTTTCCTGTGAGCGACGCGAGGATGCGTCAGCATCCTGAGCTTGAAGCGAACACAATA
>JBIIYC010000036.1:0-19288 GCA_044347025.1 Bdellovibrionota bacterium | reverse complement strand
AAGGCGACCACTTCGCCCAAGAAGTTTTAATGTGCATATCTACCGGCAAGCTCGTGACGGATCCGGATCGATTGCGCCACGAAGGGTTTACCCTGCACCTCAAGACGGAAGAGGAGATGCTTGAGGAATTCTCGGGGATTCCGGAGGGCGCTGAGGCTGTCAAGAATAGTGGCTTGATCGCGTCGCAGTGCGATCTCTCGCTCGAGTCGAAGACGTATTACATGCCGAAGTTCACCACCGACGATGAGCGACCGCTCATCGATGTCATGGGTGGTATGGCACGCGAGGGGCTTGAGAAGCGACTAGAGGTACTCTCCGCTGCAAGTGACTGGCAGCCGGCGATGACGCAGAAGTACTGGGACAGATTAGAGCTGGAGATCTCTCTCATCGGCAAGATGGGCTTTGCTGGTTACTTCCTGGTAGTGGCGGATTTTATCGTGTGGGCGAAGGATCATGGAATTCCAGTCGGTCCGGGTCGTGGATCCGTTGCGGGCTCTCTTGTTGCCTATGCCATGCGTATTACAGAGGTAGACCCGATCTCGAACAAGCTCTTCTTTGAGCGCTTCTTAAATCCCGAACGTATCAGCATGCCTGATATCGATGTGGATTTCTGCATTTATGGGCGCGAGCGAGTTATTAAGTACGTGATTGAGAAATACGGAAAGGAAAACGTCTCTCAGATCGCGACATTCGGAACTCTCAAGGCTAAAGCTGCGATTAAAGATGTTGGTCGTGCACTCGGTATGAGCTATGCAGAGACCGATCGTGTCGCGCAGCTCGTGCCTGCTCCGCGGCAAGGCTTTGATTACCCACTAAAAGAGGCTCTCAAGATGGAGCCCAAGCTCGCCGAGTATGCAGAAGGTGAGGGACGAGAGTTGATTGAGCTTGCGATGAAGCTTGAAGGGCTTACCCGGCACTCGTCAACGCATGCAGCTGGCGTTGTAATTGGCGACCGTCCTCTCGATGAACTGCTGCCGATGATGGTGGACAAAGACGGCAACGACGTGACGCAGTACTCGATGACGTACGTTGAGAAAGTCGGGCTTGTGAAGTTCGACTTCCTTGGTCTCAAGACTCTTACGGTTCTTCATACAGCTCTTGATATCATTAAAGAGAGCAAGGGGATTGAGATAGACCTCAATAAACTCCCGCTCGACGATGCCAAAACCTATAGTATCCTGTGCGCAGGTAATACGACTGGCGTGTTCCAGCTTGAGTCGAGTGGTATTACGGAGATGGTGATCCGACTGAAGCCGAGCTGCTTCGATGACATCGTCGCTATCCTGGCTTTGTATCGACCCGGTCCGTTGGATGCCGGAATGGTGGATCATTACATCGAGCGAAAGCACGGTCGGGAACCGATCGTGTATCTCCATCCCCTGATGAAGGATATTCTCGCCGACACGTACGGCGTTATCCTCTACCAAGAGCAGATCATGCAACTCGCGCAGGCGCTCTCGGGATATAGCCTTGGCGAAGCAGATCTGCTGCGTAAGGCGATGGGTAAGAAAAATCCCGAGGAGATGGCGAAGCAGCGTACCCGATTTGTCGATGGTTGCGTCGAACGGAGCATCGACAAGAAGTTAGCAGATGAGATCTTCCAACAGATGGAGACATTTGCACGGTATGGATTCAACCGAAGCCATACTGCAGCGTATGCGTTGGTCTCATTTCAGACAGCCTATCTTAAGGCTCACTATGGGGTCGAGTTCATGGCTGCGTTAATGACGCACGACATGGAAGATAGCGATAAAACATTCAAGAACTTTAATGAGTGTCGTCGAGGTGGAATTAAAGTGCTTCCACCTGATGTCAATGAAAGCTTGGCGAGCTTCTCGGTTAGAGATGGCAATATTTTGTTCGGGCTCGCGGCAGTAAAGGGCACTGGCCAAAAAGCGGTTGAGGCGATCGTCTCTGTGCGGAGAGATGGACCTTTTACCGACCTTGAAGATCTGCTTTCGCGGGTGGATCTGTCCCAGGTCAACAAGCGCGTGCTTGAGAACCTGATTCACAGTGGCGGCTTTGATTTTTCGAAGGTCTCGCGCCGCGATATGTCTGAGCGTCTGGAAGAGCTCTTAAAGGTCTACGGCGGCCAAAAAGATGTCGATCCGAATCAGATGTCCCTGTTCGGTGCCGCGGTTTCGAAGCCCACAGTTCCCAGACGGCGAGCGCCTGTCCCGGAGTGGCCTGTTAACCAGAAGCTCGCCTTTGAGCGGAACGCCCTCGGTTTTTACATCTCTGGTCATCCGCTTGAGAAATTCCGTTGGGACCTGAAACGACTCGGTGCGCTTACGACCGCCGATGTTAAGACCAAAGGGGTCAAAGAGGTTCGTGTCGGTGGTGTAATTACCGCTCTCAAGCTGAAGAATACGAAGAAGGGGGATCGATACGCCAGCTTTGCTCTTGAGGATTGGCTAGGAACGATCGATTCGATCGTGTGGCCTGATACGTATCGCCAAATTCAGAACCTCATCGTTGCTGACGATCCGGTTATGGTAACGGGTAGGGCGGATGTGACCCCGGAGCGGTGTTCCTTAATTGTTGAAAAGATGGAGTCGCTGATCGCTCTTCGCGATCGCAATGCAACGCAAGGGTTTCTGTTGTTGAATGGCAAGGATAATTTCGAGACGAAACTGCCGAGCGTGCAAACGATCTTTCAGCGACACAGTGGCACCTGTCCGATAAAAGTTCGTTTGAAGTTGGAGAGCGGGGAGGTTTCGGTCGTTCTGCGGGATGGCCAGAACTCGCCTGTCTGCGTGCTCCCGTCCGAGGCGTTGTGTGAAGAGGTTGAGCAGCTGTTTGGCCGGCCGGTATTAACCTTTATGTGAGGTGCGTGTGGAGAGGCAGAGGGAATCCTTCATGCCTCCGCTGTGGCTGATGACGGTTGCGGTGGTGGTTGGTGGAGTGTGGCTCGTTGTGCGCCTGAAGGAGCTCTTCGTGCTCCTTTTAGTGGGCTATTTCTTGGCGTATGCGATCGACCCATTAGTGAGTCGACTAGAGCGTAAGGGGCTCTCTCGAGCAACGGCGCTGAGTGTCGTACTGGTAGGGTTTTTGGCTGCGTTGGTGCTTGCGGCGGTTACAGCTATCCCAACAATTATCGACGAGTTTCACAAGCTGAGTGAAAACCTGAGTAGTTACATCGCAACCAGCAAGGATAAGATCGGGCCCGTGCTTGAGCGCGGCAAAGCTCTTTTGCCAGATGCTATTCAAGCCAAAGTTGATTTCGACGATCTGACTGGTTCGATCATGGCGATGCTTTCCCAGGTTAGTGGCGATACGGTCAAGAGAGTCGGGAATGCGGTAATGGGTACCCTGATGCGCGGGTATTCGCGGGCGCTCACGTTGGTAAACGTGGCGCTCCTTCCGTTCATCGTATTTTATCTTTCGGTTGATATGCCGAAATTGCACGGTTTTTTTTACAACCTCTTTCCGATTACGAAGCGAGCAAGCGTTGGTCGCATCTGCGCCGAGATCGATCGGTATGTGTCCTCTTTTGTGCGTGGGCAGGCGCTGGTGTGCTCAATTCTCTTCATCCTCTACGCGGTTGGATTGGGTTTCATCGGAGTGGACCTTTGGTTGCTGCTCGCAGCGATAGCGGGCTTCGGTAATATGGTGCCCTACGTGGGAACTATATCGGGGATAGTTTTGAGCTCCGTGATGGCTCTTGTTACGTTCGGCGACTTTTCGCACGTATTGTGGGTGCTTGGGGTCTTCGGTGCCGTGCAGCTCATCGATGGTACGATTATTACACCCCGGATAATGGGGGAATCCGTCGGGCTCTCTCCGTTGGTTATCATCCTTGCTCTGTTTGCTGGTGGACAGCTCTTTGGGTTGTTGGGGATATTTCTTGCCATTCCAGCCGCGGCCACGCTTCGGGTGTTGGTGCGGCACTCGTATAATTGGGCTAGGAATTCGTAAGGGGGTACTATGCAGGGGTCAAAGTTGATTCGAAAGTTGGTAGCACTCGCCCTCGAGGAAGATCTCTCCTTCGGGGATATCACCGCGTCACTTACCGTTCCCGAGGATCACCGTTCGCTCGCCACCATCGTGGCGCGTGAGCGAATGGTTATGTGTGGTGAGGAGATCGTGCCAACCATTCTGCAGGAGGGGCACTGGAGTATTTCGTGCTCGATGAAGGCGCGCGATGGGATCTGGCTTGAGGCGGGTGAGGTTATCGCGGAACTCTCTGGTTTGACGCGAGAGCTACTGGCGGCAGAGCGCACGATTCTCAATTTTTTACAGCGCTTGTGCGGGGTCGCGACCTATACGAGGGATTTCTGCTCGGTGGAGCCAGGATTAATGGTACTCGATACCCGCAAGACGATGCCTGGCTGGCGCATCTTAGATAAGTATGCGGTTCGCACGGGCGGTGGAAAAAACCACCGTCTGTGCCTCGGTGATATGGTGCTGGTGAAGAACAACCACATCGATGCGCATCCGCAGGGGATTCGTGGCGCGCTTGCTGATATTGCCGAAAAGAAACCTCTGTATATGCCATGGGAGGTAGAGGTGCGCGATCTTCATGAGCTTGCGATCGCCTTAGAGTACAAGCCTACGATAGTGATGCTCGATAATTTTACGGATGAGCTGATCGCGGAGGCTGTCGCGTTGGTGCGAAAGCAGCCGGAAGCTCCGATGATAGAGGTTTCGGGCGGTGTGCGCACGTCGCGCTTGGCTTCAATTCGTGCGGCTGGTGCAGATGCGGTTTCGGTTGGAGCTCTGACCACTCAGGCTCCAAACGTGGACATCTCGATGCGTATACGCGCCCAATCGCATGTCTGACCTGAATTTCGAAGAGCTACAACTGGCAGGATACGGCATAGCCCGGCGGTATGCGGTGGTGTCTTCCACTATGGATGTTGCGCGAGATCTGCTTGACGCAAGTGGGGAATCGTCGTGGTCCGCGGTCGTTGTGGCTGATCGACAGTTGGCGGGCCGGGGCCGTCAGGGCCGATCGTGGTTTTCGGGTCAAGGGGCCTTTATGGCGACCTTTGCTTTTCCTGTGGCTGGCGGAGTTTCAGCGCTCTCCGGATATTCCTTGGCGGTCGGAGTGGCGCTGGCTGAGGTGCTAGGCTCGGTCGGGGCGCATGTTCAACTCAAATGGCCCAACGATCTCGTTCTCTGCTTGAGCGGTCACGTTCGAAAGCTTGGCGGTATTTTGATCGAGGTTCAAGAGGTTGTTGGTCGTCGATATGTACTTGTTGGAATTGGGCTCAATGTAGCATCGCTCCCACCGGAGGTTGCGGATATCGCGGTGAGTGTCTCTGACCTCTGCAAGGCTCCGCTCACTTCGGCGGATCTTCTAGTGCCCGTTGCAGCGGGGCTCTCGGCGATGCACCAGGAGTTTACTCAGGGGGGCGGTTTACAACCGTTCCTCCAACGGTGGAGAGCGCTGTGTTGTTTTCGACCCGGCGTCACCTCAATCACTGTTGATCTCGGTCAGGAGGTCGTTGAAGGGGTGTTTCACGATGTTCATGTATCGGGGGCTTTGGTGCTCCAGGTGGAGGGGCGCGAGAGGTTAATTCATTCTGGGCATCTCGTCAGATTTGAGGTGTAGTAGGGCGATGCAGGAATCTTTGGACCGAGAGACTCGTCGATTTCCATGGGGCTTCATCGCCACCGGACTGCTGGTGTATCTCCTCATTCAGGCGTTGGTGATCGGTGTGCCCGGAGTTGCTGGTAGCTCAGAGGCGCGAGAGGCTCAGGTTATTGATGTCATCGTACGGGATGGAACGTGGGTGTTACCGCTTCGAAATGGCCTTATTCCCTCAAAGCCTCCGCTCTATCACTGGGCCGGAGCGCTCTTCTCAAAGGCTCTCGGTGAAACCTCGATGTTCACCGCGCGGTTCCCCTGCCAGGTGTTTGCAGCCCTCGTCTTTCTACTCGTAAGCCTCACGACGTATCGTTTTGCGGCGGTAACAGCTTCGTTTCAGAGCCCCGCTCATCCTCGGCGGGCCGCGCTGCTCGCAGCGGGGATTGCGTCTCTTACCTACGGAATCTATCAGCTTGGGTGTCAGGCGATGGTTGATATGACATTCGCCCTGTGCGTTTGGGGAGCAATCGCCAGTGTTGTGTTGAGCGATCGTGCGACGTTTCGCTTCGAGGGGCGAATTTCGGAGGTGAACCGCTCGATCTTTTGGTTGTGCTGCGCTCTGGGTATGTTAGCTCGCGGCCCACTGGGTGCGGTGTTGCCTGTGTTTCTTGTTGGCATTGCTGGCTGGTGCGTTCTGGGATTTCGGCGGGCGTTCGCGGAGTTTCTGCGCCCAAGTTTCGGGTGGCTTGCGTTCGGTATTCCGATTACCTGGTATTATTTCGCGTACAAAGTCGGTGGCGAGCCGTTTCTCCAGCGTCAGATTCTGTTCGAAAATCTGCAGCGTTTTTCGGGAGGCGAGCATGTTAATGAAGAAGCGTGGTGGTTTTACCTTCCCTCCCTGCTAAGGACGACATTTCCCTGGGGGGTGTTGGTGCTTGCAATCGCGCTTCGTACGCTCACCTCTCCACGTTCGCTCTCGTATCATCAGGAGAGGCGAGCGGTTCGATGGCTTCCTCTTATTGTCCTAGGAGCGGGGATAGCTCTCTTTTCGTGCTCCTCGGGGAAACGACATTCATATCTGTTATCACTACTCCCGTTTGTTGCGGTGCAACTTTCAGTTGAACTTTCGTCGCTGTTCGAGTCGGGCGGGTCACGCGCCCGCGAACGGTGTATGCGGGTGGGGCGGTCGGTTGAGCTGGTACTGTCGGGATTCTTCATTGTTGCAGTGTGTGCGCTCGTTGTTGTGAGTGAGGGGGGCATTCTTGAGGGGGCGATGTTCGATGCGATGCGGCCGCCTCTAGTGGCAGTGGGGGATGCGCTGGCTCCGCTTCTCGTCCTGTGTGCATTTGGGACGCTGCTTACCGCGCGAAGAAGTGCATCGCGGCTATTCGCTGGAGTTTGGTTTTTGGCCATTCTCTTGATGACGACGATCGTTGCGACCGGTGCGGCCGTGAAGGCCTATTTCAAGGGGTTCGAGGGGATGACGAGCGCATGGTTAGCGCAGGCGCGACCACAGGAACGACTCGTTGTCGTGAAGGGACCGTTCGATGAGTATTTCGACCCGATTCTGTATTACATGCATCGACCGGTATCTTTGGTATCAACGGAGCAAGAGGTGTTGCCGTGTGAGGCGAACACGCTCTATGGGGCGCGATTGAGTTGGATGGAGCGCAATCGAGACAAGGTGCCGAGTGGCCTCAGTACAGTAATGATCCTGCGTGAGAGGCTGAGCACGATTCGGGGTGATGACGGGCGAGATATCGTGCTGTACAGGTGCTCGCGGGATGGTGAATTCCCAGCCGCGCCGATGCAGGACGCATTCATGCCGCCATCGAGCGATCGAATCGGATAATTTTGACTATTGGTCGTCGTGCTGAGGACGTCCCTTCGGGCCTTGATGGTTGCGGATGACCTGATGCACAAGGCGGAGTGAAAGGGTTAAGAATAGCGCCGTAATCGTACAGGAGACTCCAAGATCGGTGCGCCGCAGCCCAACAGCCATGCCGATACCGGCTGTAACCCACATGAGGGCAGCGGTTGTAAACCCGGAGACACCGTATTTCGACCGAAAGATGGTACCTGCACCGATAAAGCCGATACCGGGAATAATCTGCGCCGCTATTCGAGCTGGATCGCCAACGCCGAAGTCTGCCATCGGTTCAAGGGAGAGGATGGCGAACATGCAACTTCCCATGCTGATCAGGGCGAAGGTGCGAATGCTCGGGTCCTTGCCCGCTATTTCGCGCTCTACGCCGATAAGGGCGCCGAGTAGTGCCGCAATGAGTAGTTGAAGGTTGAATCCTGAAAGAACCGTGGTGAGAACAGAGTCGAGCATAGATACAAGGGTACCACTATGGGGCCTATGTGGTAAGAATAAATCCGATGAGGGGCTGACGCTGGAGAGGTGTAGGTAGTTGAATGGACAGCATGGACCAGTTTCTTCCAAGAGAGATGGTGTTTGCCTCGACTAATCGAGGCAAGACCGCTGAGGTTCAAAGGGTGGCTGCTCGGCTCGGAGTGCGGGTCGTGGGGCTTGAGGCGGTGACGTCTGCCGGGGGAATCGGTGCAAAGCCGGAGGTAGCGGAGACTGAGTGCTCCTATGAAGGAAACGCCCTCAAGAAAGCTCGGGCGTACTCGGCGTGGCTTTCGCGGCCGTGTATCGTCGATGATACCGGGCTAGAGATTGAAGCGCTTGGTGGGTTACCAGGGGTGTATACCGCAAACTTCGGTATCGCTCGCGTGCGCTCCCTTCTCATCCCCGAGTATCGGTATCCGGCTCGTTTCGTGTGTTGCGTTGTGTACGCGGAGCCTAGTGGTCGATGCGTGTCTGTAACTGCGACCCTAGGTGGAACTATCCGATTTCCGACCTCGGCACGTGATGATGGAAGCGGCGTGCCCTTTAGTGCCTACTTTATTCCCGACGGAGCGTCGGAGTCGGTATCCGAGCTGAACACGCGCGGGGATTTCCTCTCTCACCGTGGAAAGGCGATTACACTCTTGCTCAGCGCTCTGAGGGGGAGCACGATATAAAGGGTATGAGCTCAATTATCGCACTGTTCGAGGGATTGAACCCGGTTTGGGGGGCGTTGGTTGCTACCACGTTTACTTGGCTTATGACGGCGCTCGGTGCTGCGCTTGTGTTCTTTTTCCGGGAGCCTCCGAGGCGGGTGCTCGATGGGATGCTTGGATTCACGGGCGGCGTGATGGTTGCGGCCAGCTTCTGGTCGCTCCTAGCTCCTGCGATCGAGATGAGTCCCGGTGTGGGGCTTTCGAAAGGTATGCCCGCTGCTATCGGATTCGCGCTTGGAGCCTTGTTTCTCTATCTGCTGGATCAGGTACTGCCGCATCTCCACATCAATTTTCCGAGTGAAGCGGCAGAGGGTGTTCATACGCAATGGCGACGGAGCACATTGCTCGTGCTGGCGATCACGTTGCACAATATTCCAGAGGGATTGGCCGTTGGTGTTCTCTTTGGGGGTGTCGCCGCGGGTCTACCGGAAACTTCTATCGCCGGAGCCGTTATGCTTGCGATAGGCATTGGTCTGCAGAACTTTCCTGAGGGGGTCGCTATTTCGTTTCCGCTCCGGAGAGCTGGGGTGTCCCGGTGGCGGAGTTTCTGGTACGGGCAGCTCTCTGCAGTTGTTGAACCTATCGCAGGAGTGATCGGCGCGCTGGCGGTCATGCATGTTCAGCCACTTCTTCCCTATGCATTGGCGTTTGCAGCGGGGGCGATGATTTATGTTGTGATCGAGGAGGTCGTTCCGGAGACGCAACTTGAGCGGTCCACGGATGTGGCGACTCTGGGATTCATTGGTGGCTTTATCGTGATGATGGTACTCGACGTTGGTTTAGGTTGATTATGCACCTTGGAGTCGGTCAAGGATAATCGCACACGCGGCCCGCACGGAGAGGTGGTTGTAGGGGGTGGGGCCAACGATAGGTTTGAGCACATAATCTGCACGACCCATCAACTCGGGGCCCATGCCCCATCCCGTTCCGAATATTACAAGGTATGAATCGTTGGAGGATTCAATCTGCTGTCTCATTGATTGATAGGAGACCCGGTCGTCACCATCGCGGGCAGATGTCGCGATTATCTTTGGTAGGCGTCCAGTACGAGCTTCGACCTGAGCCAGGGCTTCGTCTAGATCACTCACGATGTTCAAAACCCCGAGTGCGTCTTGGCGGTTTGGATTGTAGGTTGCTCCAAAGCCACTATCCCAGTGTTGCTTAACGGTTCGCACGAGGGAGCGCATCGTTTGCGATGGATGCACCACGAAGAGTGCGTCTGCGCCGTATGTGCGACAACTGCGAGAGATGTCGTGCACATCGATGAGGGTGACAGAGGTCGTGACGGTGCGTCCCGTTTTGTCGACCATTCCGTCGTGCAGGAGTGCGACATTGAGGCTAAAGGATTTGGCGGCTGGGCTGCTCATCTGCTTATTCCTTGGATCTGAGTTTATCGGTCCGTATGGTGGCTTCTTGGAGTCGCCACTCAGCAATCGCTTTATGATTTCCTGAGAGGAGAACCTCCGGGACTTTGAGCCCCCGATACTCCTCCGGGCGGGTGTATTGCGGAGCCTCGACCAATGTTCCATCGCCGAGGGCCGGCGAGAAGGACTCCATGAGAACAGATTCGGCGTTGTGGATTACATCGGGTCGGAGCCTGATGCATGCCTCAATCACCATCATCGCCGGGACTTCGCCACCCATCACCACGAAATCGCCTATAGAGATCTCCTCATCAACCATGAGGTCGATAACGCGTTGATCGATCCCTTCGTATCGACCGCACACGAATATCGCCGAGTCCTGGCGTGAGAGCTCCGTGGCTCTTGCTTGGGTGAAGCGCTTGCCGGCTGGTGAGAGGAGGATAACTGGGGCATCGGGGAGGCGCGTCTTTGCCGCTTCGATCGCTTTGCAAAGGGGATCGGGAAGCATCACCATGCCTGCGCCGCCCCCGTATGGGGTATCGTCGACCTTGTTGTGAGGAGGAGATGAGAAGTCCCGGATGTTCGTGGTTGTTACGCTAAGAAGCCCGCGGTCAATCGCTTTTCCGACCAGGCTTGTTTTCAAAAAGCTGGTGAAGATATCCGGGAATATAGTGAGTAACTCAATCTTCCACACGGGGCGCCTGTTGTATCACTTGGAACCAATAAAAAAGCGGTCGTTCCTTTTTGACGAGGAACCGACCGCCTTATCCACCGAGAGGTCGGTGATTACTTCTTAGCCTTAGCCTTTGGTGCGGCCTTAGCTGGAGCCTTTGCTGCGCGCTCCTTTCTCTTGCGGCGAGCATCTTGGATCTTCTTCTTCTTGTGATCCTCTCGAGCCTCAACAACGCCAGGAATAGTGCGCTTGATCAAAGACCGAACCACATCGCTCGGAAGTGCACCCTTCGAGAGCCACTCCTTAACGCGATCCTCCTTCAAAACTACAGTTGCTGGGTTCGTGAGGGGATTGTAACGACCCAATACTTCGAGAAACTTACCGTCTCTCTTATTCTCTTTTGTGGTGGCGACGACGCGGTATGCTGGTGATTTATGCTTACCAAGTCGAGCAAGACGAAGAACAACTGCCACAGTAACTCCTATATAAGGCTACAAAACTAACCTCGGGAAGATATACCAAAAGGGGTCTGCTCGTAAAGTCCTGGGGGGTGCGGGGTATTAGTGTATGTATTTCAGTATCTTATCTTCTCTCTGCCCCATCTCAGAGACCGCGCGCCGCGGAGGGACGGCGTGAATGGGGTAGCGCAGAGAGGCCTGCGTGGTCTGCGAGCCCCCGTTCCGCGGCTCTCCGCGCGGTCTCTGAGAGGATGGGCGAAGCTACCCGAGACGTTCAGTGAGCTCCTTGGCCGAGAGGCCTTTGATCAGAATTCTGTGTTGGCCGTACTTCCTTGTGGGAGGGATGCACTGCACATCATCCTCGGGCACACGCAAGCGCTCTGCCATCGCCTTGATCACCTCTTGATGTCGCTCGGACGGTGCGGCAGAGGAAGAGAGCTCTACACTAACCCAGATCGAGTCGTAGAACCGTCCTCCTGAGACGCGGTCGCGGCTGGTCAAAACACGTGTCCGGTCGGCGGCTTTATTGTCGACCCATATGTCCAGGAGGATGGCTTCCATGTTCCGTCGCACCTTTGGCTCGAATCCGCTATCGGTGCCGCCATACCCATCATTGAATCCCCACAGAAGGAGTCGCTCTGCCCGGCTAAGCGCATGTGCCAGTGTGGTTGTGCACGCGTAATCATCTTCGCCGGGAGGTCTGGCTAGCGCGATCGCTTCGTCGAAACTGCGCGCGAGTTCTCTCATAATCGCAAGCGGAGGGGTATCCGCCACTTTGCGATATTCCAGCGTTGCCTCGGCCGCATGGGCTGCCGTGAGAAAGCGTGAATATATGCGGTAATTGGTGTCCGCTTCGCCGAGGAGCTCTAATTCAACACGCGAAACACCGCGTGAGGCGAGATGCTCTATTGAGTCCTTAAGTTCCTCAGTCGAAGCCGCGCCGTAGCGATCGTACTCTGGCGCGGGTAGAACGGTTTGGGCTATTGCGGCGAGAGCCTTGAAGTCTTGGTTTTCTCGAAGGTCGGAGATCCGACCCCGACTGAAGAGGTCCAGCCACTCTCGTCCCATCGTAGCAATCGGGGTATCCATCCGATCCAAGAGATTCTTCGAGCGGCTGGCCTCGCTGGCGAGGTGTCGCACGTACTGCTCGTACGAGACAAGGTCTCGTTCGAGCTTTGCGAAGTATTCATCCACGGCGACCTGCCACGGTTTCCCGGTACTCTGTCGGTGAAACGCCCACTCGGATGCGTTGATCCCGTAGCAGCCCTCATTCTGCCAGAAGCTTATGTCGTTCCAATAGCTGGTCCTGTCCGTTGGAGATAATCCCCTTATGATCGTGCGAGTCTCTTCGCATTGCCGCGCCAGGGCTTGGCGTTCAAAAAGTGATGCTCCATCGGACAATTGAACCCTGAGCGCCGAGTGAATCGAGGCAGCGAACTTTCCAAGAAACACGAGCGCCTCTCGCTCGGTTGAGAGTGGAGCGCGTGTAGTGAAGATCTTGTCGTAATGAAATCGTCCGAGATGTTCATGAATATAGCTCGCACGATGAACGCTCGCCTCCCAGTTGGATCCGAACGTGAGAGGTGCGGCGTTCGCCGCGCTTGGCATGGATGCGGGCATGAGGGATCCGAAGATCGCAGATCCGATCCCGCTAGCAGAGAGCTTGAGGACATCTCGTCGTGAGGGTGTAAAATCCTGCGTCATGCCTGCTGTACCTTGGGCCTCCTTTTGCCGCGTTTCCCTCAGCCTCTCTGAGGCCGAGCCGGTGCCTTCTAACGATATGGGCCGTTCGTGCATAGGAGGCGCATATCGGCGGTGGTGGCGTGTGCCGTGGTCGGCAAAACTGAATGGTTGTAGCCGGATGGCCCGCATACCGAATTGCCCGCTCCTTTGTTTTGGGGGTTAAGCCGGGGGAGGGGGTAGGATGAATGATTTCCTGCCGCGCATTTTGATAGTCGTACCGTTACTTCGTTGGAAGCGCCGAAATCTCAGTTGCGTCGAGGATATGCTCTCGCCGCCGTACATGCGAATGGCCGGCCTGAAACGCTGGTGTCTCGACGCAGCTTTAGCGGATGGAGAGCGTATCCGGTAGCTCGTTTGGAGATGCGCTGGTGGGGAACACTCGGCGGGCGATAGCTCCGATCGCATCGAGCGTTTTCATAACAGCAGTCGGAAGGTCGGATGTCGCTACCTCCTTTTCGAGGATGGCGCACACATCCCTCCACTCTGGTGGTGTAACTTTTTCGTTGAAGCCGCGGTCGGCGATGATCTCCGCATCGCGGTCGGCCAGTAGTAGGTACAGGAGAATTCCGTTGTTGTGTTGCGTGTCCCATACTCGCTCGCGGGAGAACACTTCAAGGGCGCGCTCGCGTGCCGTCCGCCCCCGGACAACTGCGCGCCAGTCGAGGGTCGCTTCAATTACGACAACTATTTCGGCAGAGGTGCCTTCTTCGGCCAGACGAACTCCCTCTTTGACTCGTGCGTCGAGGTGGCCACGGAGGGCGCGACGAAGGTGCCATGAGCCAGTCGTTAGGTGTCTGAGGATCCTTTCCATCATCATGTTGCTCCTACCATCTCCCTGACGCTCCGCCGCCACCAAACGATCCTCCTCCTCCGAAGCCTCCTCCCGATGAGAATCCTCCGCCACCAAAACTTCCGGACCCCCAGTTTCCGCTTCGTCGCGAGCCGCTCGAACGGTAGTAGGGGGAGCCGACCGAAGGCGGGGGGATCATGAAGATGAGCAATCCGCAAACGGTTGCGCACATACCGGCGATCGCTATATTCGTAAGCATTGCACCTACCAGGAACAAGCCGACGCCACCGACTACGGCTCCACCGAGCCGACCCGCGACCGATCCAATAGCGTGCCCCCAGACTAGGGCAAAAACGAAAGCTATCAAGAGAGCGGGAATGTTTGATCGTGTAGGTTCGGACGGGGGAGGTAGCTCCATGCCGCGCACACTTGCAATCAGTGCGGCAACTCCGGCCTCGATTCCACCGGGAATATCTCCTTGACGAAACTTCGGCACGATACGCTCGTCGATAATTCGATGAGCCTTCAGGTCGGTAATATCGCCTTCAAGGCCCCGTCCCACCTCGATTCGAACTGTTCGGTCTTTGAGTGCAACGAGAAGTAGTGCCCCGTCATCGATCCCGCTTCTGCCTAGTTTCCACTGGTCAACGACCCGAATACTGTACTGTTCGATCGTCTCTGGCTTTGTAGTGGGAACGATCAGAACCGCTATCTCGCTTCCGCGCTCTCGCTTGAGCGCAAGCAGCTGTTGCTTCAGGGCATCAGCATCTGAGCCCAATACGCCTGTTTGATCCACAACAAGGGACGAGAGGGGGGGTATTGGCACGAACTGCGCGTGGGAATGGGCCGGAGCGAAACATACCAACGCTAACAAGACGAGAAGCGATCGAACGTAGGTGGGCATGAGTATCCCCGGGAGTTCGTACGATTAAAACGAAACCTTTGGTGCTTCTGCGATCTCTCGTTCATTCTCAACGGTGAAGTTCGCTTTCAGGTGTGCCCCGAAGAACTTGGCAGTCAGGTTAGAGGGGAAGGAGCGCACGGTCGTGTTGTAGGCGCGAACGGCGTCGATGTATCTGGTACGGGCAACGCTAATACGATTTTCGGTTCCCTCAAGCTGAGCCTGCAGGTCCCTGAAGTTCGCATCTGCCTTGAGCTGAGGATAGTTCTCCGCTACTGCAAGTAGGCGAGACAGTGCCCCCGATACGGCACCTTGGGCTTGTTGAAATCGTTTAAACGACTCCTCGTTATCAAGAATGGATGCATCCATCTTGATGGAGGTCGCAGTCGTTCGAGCTTCGGTCACCTTGGTGAGGACGCTCTCTTCGTGCTGAGCATAGCCTTTTACGCTGCTCACGAGATTCGGAATGAGGTCAGCCCGGCGCTTGTATTGATTTACGACGTCTGACCAGGCGGCCTGAACTGCCTCGTCTTGGGATTGAATCGTGTTGTAGCCGCAGCCAGAGACCGTAATGCAGATCAGTGCGAGTGTTGCGCAGAGATATCGAGTGAGTTTCATGAAAGCTCTCCGTAGTATTCACCGTGACGGGGAGAACTGTACTCGCTCGGCGTAGAGCGGAGCAATCGAAAAGTGCGAGGTGGTTGTTAGCGTCGGCGCCCAAACATCCCACCTAAGCCGCCGAGGCCACCTAAGCCCCCGAGACCTTGCCCTCCGAGCAGTCCACCAAGGCCCGCAGGTCCCATCTTCATGAGCTGCTTCATCATCTTGCGCATCTCAACGAATTGCTTCAGAAGTTTGTTCACGTCCTCGACTTTCGTGCCCGAACCGAGTGCAATTCTCCGTCGTCGACTGCCGTCGATAATCTCGTGGTTTCGACGCTCTTCGTTGGTCATTGAGAGAATTATAGCCTCAAGCTTCGAGAACTCCTTCTCCTGCTTCTCGGGATCGATCTGTTTGGCCACCTTGTTGAGGCCCGGGATCATGGAGGCAAGTGAGGAGATGCTTCCCATGCGCTTGATCATACGCATCTGTCCGAGGAAATCCTCAAAGGTAAACTGCTCCTTCTTGAACTTCTTTTCTAAGTTCAGAGAGTCCTCGAGGGATACCTCCTGCGTGGCTTTCTCGATGAGCGTCAGGACATCGCCCATTCCGAGAATTCGTGACGCCATGCGTTCGGGATGGAAGGGTTCGAGTGCATCAGATTTCTCGCCAACGCCGACAAATTTGATCGGCTTTCCAGTAACCGCCCGCATGGAAAGCGCTGCGCCACCCCGCGCATCGCCATCAACTTTTGTGAGGATCAATCCGGTCAGCGTTAATGTCTCTGCGAATCCTTGCGCAACATTCACTGCCTCCTGGCCGGTCATCGCATCCGCGACCAACAGGATCTCGGATGGTGAGAGGGCAGCTTCAAGTTGCTTGAGCTCATTCATCAGATCGGTATCGATCTGCAGCCGTCCTGCCGTGTCCACGATCATTACGTCGCACATATTTTTCTGGGCGAAATCGCGTGCCCGGATGGCGATGTCGAGGGGCTTGTCGGTCGGAGCGCTATCGAACACCGGGATCTGAAGGTTTGCGCCGAGTGTCTTGAGTTGCTGAATCGCGGCCGGCCGATATACGTCTGCTGGCACGAGTAGCGGGCTCCGCTTGTAGGTGTCCTTTAGCAGACGGGCGAGCTTGGATGAGGTAGTTGTTTTTCCAGAGCCCTGTAAGCCAACGAGCATAATCACCACTGGTGGAGAAGCTCGCAGGTTAAGCTCAGCGGCCTCACCGCCCATGGTGTTGGTGAGCTCTTCATGCACGAACTTGATAATCTGCTGGTCGGGCGAGAGACTTTTTAGGACGTCTTCGCCTATCGACTTCTCTGTTACCCTCGCACAGAGATCCTTAGCCACCTTAAAGTTCACGTCACCTTCGAGGAGGGCCGTGCGCACCTCCTTCATTGTGGCTTCGACATCTGCTGCAGTTAAGCGAGCGCGCCCTCGAATCTTTCGAAGCGCGCCGTCAATTTTATCGTGTAGAAAGTCAAACATATGCTGCACGTGGAATGAGAAAACGTCGCCTAAGGAATCCAGTTGAAAGTCATGGTCCCCGGACCAGGGAAAGTCTACCGTGCATACCGTATAAAGTACAGAAAACCCTCGGCGTGAAGATGAGGATAGCTCTCTCAGCCGACCTCATGCTAAACACCATCCATGACAACCAAGCCACAGTTTGCAATCGGAACCCTCATACAACACGCCCACTTAGGCACCGGCCGCGTCGTAGGCTTCTCTGGAGAGTTCTACGTTATTCACTTCAAGGGCGATGTCCGGAACGTACCGTTCTCTTACCAGGAGATGAAGGCGCTTGAGACCACCGAGGATCCCGACCTGCAGCGTATCAAGCTTGCCGTGAGGGAGGTGTTGGGTGACTACGGATGGGCCGATGCCGACCTGGAGGTTAACAAGCGCTGGTTGGGCGGGACGCTCAAACTAATTCCTGGTAAAGAGGATACTCAACCTAAAGAGATCCCAATTGAGGTGTTCATAAAAAAGATCATAGGAGTGCGCGAGAAGCTGCGTGTGCTTGAGCAGAAGATCAATAATCATCCGACCCTGGATCTCGCTGATAAGGCTGAGTTGCAGGGGTATATTACCCGTTCATATGGAAGCTTAACCACGTTTAACGCGCTCTTTTCAGACAAAGCGAGTCATTTCGTTGGCACGGGTACATCGGAATAAGATAGGGCGTCTATAGAGGAGAACATGTATGCGCATAGCGTCTTTGCTTTTAGTCGCGGGGGTTTCGCTGGTTACAGCAGCGGTTGTCGGATGTGGCGCTTCGGGTAGTAATTCCAACGACAGTCAGGTCGGCGTTCTCTATAGCTTTGTAGGTGATCAATCGACGCTCGATATGGCCTCCCTGCAGGGAGCTCAGCTTGCAGCGAATCAGATAAACGCCGTTGGTGGTTTGCTTGGAACGCCGATAGCGTTTCATAACGCCGATGCACAGAGCGATGCCAGCATATCGGCGCAGGCTGGAAGCGAGCTTTTTGTGGAGGAGAATCTCCCGATAGTCATGGGTTTGAGCGATACCGGCCTCGCATTGCCGGTGGCGCAGCAAGCAGAGTCACTCAATCGAGTTTTTATGACATCTGGAGCAACTGGTTCGGTACTAACGCAGCAGGCGCCCACCTCGACCTTTCTGGCCTGTTTTTCGGATAATCAGCAGGCGCGGGCCGCGGCGACCTTTTCGCGAGGCCAGCTCGGACTGGGTAGCGTCGTGGTGATTTACGATTCCACATCGGACTATGCGACCAACCTGGCTTCGTTGTTTAGCGCAGATTTCGCCGGGCTGGGGGGGCAGATAGCAGCTAGCCTTACGTTCCCGGGCGCGACGTTGAATGCCTACGACGTTGCGCAGCAGGCGAAGAAGCTGGCTCCACAAAGTATCTTCTTGGCGGGTCAGCCGGACGAGGTCGCGGTTCTACTCGCGGCGCTTCGAGGGCAGGGAGTGGCCGTGCCGATTATCGGCGGTGATTCATATGACTCGACGCAGATTTACAACCTCTCCAAGGGGGATACGGCAAATGTATATTTTACGACGCACGTACTGCTCACGCGTCAACCATCAACTCCGCAGATAGAAGCGTTTAACGCAGCCTTCGAAGAGGAGTACGGAGAGCTTCCATCGAGTGGTTTTACTGCGTTGGGATACGATGCAATGAACCTGCTAGCGCTCGCTGTTAATCGGGCCGGTACGACTGATCCGGCGGCTGTGCGCTCGGCGCTTGAATCAATTAAGAACTACGCGGGTGTGACTGGAACTATCTCCTATAGCGCTTCCCAGCACATTCCGAAGAAGGAAGTCACCGTAGTGACGTTCCAGAACGGAACTCCAGTGTTAGCAGCTCTAATCCCCGGTTGATGGAGCGTTCCCCGCTTTGGGTGGTTGTAATACCGGCGTAAAGGACTCTGGAAACTGATCTGCGGGTGAGACAGGCTCCGTGTGTGGAGTGGGTTGGGGTTCCGGGGTGGGGACGCTTCGGTGCCGCCTCTTCTTTTTCGGTTGAACGGCGAAGGAGTCATCTGCAGGGAGGGCTCCTCCGCTCTGCGCAAGCTCTTTAGCCTGAACATATCGATCCATCGCTTGGGGAAGCAGCTTCTCAAGCTCTACCAGTCGATCCTCACTCGCTGGATGGGAGGAGAAGAATTGGAGTGCCCCACCGGCTGTTTCTTGAGTCTCCGACATCCGTGCCCATAATCGGAGCGCATCTCGGGGATCGAAGCCAGCATCGGCCATAAGAAAGAAGCCGATCTGATCCGCTTCAAGTTCGACCCGCTGAGAGTTGGGATTTACGATGATCGCTTTTATGCCCTCGCTTACCAATACTGCCGCGAGGTTTGCGAGGGGAGAGTAGCCGGGCTGGATGGCAACAAACTGTCCAGCCACTTCGCCGGTGGCGCGAGCCATGATCTCACTCGCTTCTTCGGCGGCGGTGGGTTTGGTGTGTCCCGCAAGCACATGACCCAATTCATGCGAGATGACGGCAGCAAGCTCCCCGTCCGAGGGTGCTTGTCGAATCATTCCGGTCCAAACGAACAGGTAATTGCCCCGTGTTGCAGCGGCATTGACGACGTTATCCCCGCGAAGCACGAATACGTTCCAGGGGTGTTGCTCGGCGTGGGCGGCTGTCGACAGTCGCGCAACCA